>DATLGW010000669.1:0-16823 GCA_035540315.1 Burkholderiaceae bacterium
GTTGATGATGCGATGGCGGCTGCGTCGGCAGCCAAAGGCGGCGCAAGCGGGCGGCGCCGCCGAGCCGGCGGCGGCTGCCGGCGGGCAGACGAACTGAGCAATGGGCGAATCGATGAAGCGCTCCTGTTGGATGCGCAGCAAGCACGGCGCAAGCACGGGGTGCTGCGTCATTGACTCGGATCAACGCAGTCGCGTCCGCCGGCGATACGCTGGCAACTCGACAGCAATTCCACACGCGATCGCTTCTCCGGGCCGATTCCCGGCTGCCGCGCGCGCGACACCTGCAACGTCGCACGTTAATCGCGCGCGACCTGCGCAACCAACCGGTGACGATGAGGTCGTCGATGTCGGATCGTTCGGAAAACGGTACCCGCTTCTGGAATTCGCGGCCAGCGTGGCTGCTCATCATGGCACTGGCCGCAGTCGCACCGTATCTGTGGCTCACCCACCGCGCGCACATTCTGGAAGTGCTTCCGCTGATGTTGCCACTGCTGATCTGCGTCGGCATGCACTTGTTCATGCACCGCGGGCACGGTGGTCATCGAGGGCATCGCGCGCACGACGTGCGCCGCGGTCCCGACCGCTGAGCTGCTGCAGCACCTGCAGCGATCGACTCCACGAAAGGATAGGACATGTTCAAGCACCTGAAGTCTCCGCTCGCCGGCGCGATTGTCGGTCTGACCGTGTCTGTCGCGGCTTCGACGGCGATGACGCCGGCCGTTGCGCAACAGGCGGCCTCGATGTCGGCGCCGATGCCGGCTGCGGCGGTCCGGGCGTTGCAGGAAGCGCTGTCGCGACAGGGCCTTGCTGTGCCGCTGGACGGAACGCTTGACGAGCAAACGCGCTCGGCGATTCGTCAGTTCCAGTCCCAGCATCATCTGCCGGTGACAGGCGCGCCGGATGCTGCGACCCTGGCCAAGCTCGGGCTGCCGCCGCAGTCAGCGGCAGTACCTGCGCAGGACGCAACGGCGGCCGCTGGAGCGGCTGCGCAGTCACCGCAAGGCGATCCGGCGGGTGCACGCTCCGGCGCCCCGGGAACGCCGATGCCGCAAGGCGGCATGATGGGTCCAGGCGGGATGATGGGTCCAGGCGGGATGCCCGGTCGGATGGCCATGCCTGGAATGATGGGCGGCGAAGGCGCGATGATGCCCGGAATGATGAGTCGAGGGTCGATGATGATGCAGGGCATGCCGATGTGCCCGATGATGCAGATGTCCAGCGGCAGCGGGGCGGCGGCCGGAATGCCGTCGCTGCTGTACGGTGCGCCGCGCGGCGCGCAACAGGAGATGACGCCTGATCGCGTGCGGACCCTGCTGGAGCAGCACCTCGCGGCGCATGGCAACCCGCGGCTGAAGCTCGGTCAAATCGCCCGCGCGAGCGACGGCAGCATTACGGCCGAAATCGTCACCGTCGATGGTTCGCTCGTGCAGAAGCTCGCATTCAACCGGTATCCCGGGCTCGTGCGGCAACTGACGGAGTAGCGACCCAGGGGTGCAGGGAGTCTGCGGCCAGCGGCCCGGCACCGCCGTTGCAGCAGGCGGGTCGTGTCCGGGTTCGGCATTGGCGACGGGCGCAGCGGGTGCTGCCTGCGCGTTTGCAGTGGGCGGAGCCGTGGCCGTTCGGGAAGAGCGGATCCACATCGGCCGGTTCGTGCCGTCCCGCCCGACCCGCTTCGACGCGGTTCCGATGCCGTGCCGCGCAGCGCGCTTGACCTTCCAAGCAACGGAGGGTTCAGAGTGGCGGGATCGAGCACCACCGGCCGCTGCCACGATGGCAGCGGCAGTACCACAGCGTGAACCCATGAGAGAAGACGATCCGAACGCGCATGCAGCGGCGCCGACCGGCGCGGACGCACGGGCATCCCGGCGGGACTCGGCGCATCCGCCCGCGAAACCCGGATACCCGGAGCATCCCGAACTGTCCGACGATCCATCGGTGACCGCACACGCAGTGCAGCGGCATGCGCATCACCACCGCATGCACGACATGCACGTTCGCGGAGCCGATGCGCACGTCGCGCATCCCGGCGCGCGGCCGGAAGAACACGCAGGGCACGACAAGCATGCCGGCCACAGCGTGGAGATGTTCCGAAACAAGTTCTGGCTGACGCTGCTGCTGACGATTCCGACGGTGCTCTGGGGGCACATGCTGGCGCGACTGACGGGCTGGCACCCGCCGATGTTCCCGGGCGCGACGTGGATCGGCCCGGTGCTCGGCACGATCGTCTTTTTCTACGGCGGCTGGGTGTTCCTGCAGGGTGCGGCGCGCGAGCTGGGCAATCGGCTGCCGGGCATGATGACGCTGATCTCGCTGGCGATCAGCGTCGCGTTCGGCTTCAGCGTCGCCGTGCTGCTGGGCTTTCCGGGAATGCCGCTGTGGGAGGAACTGGCGACGCTGATCGCGGTGATGCTGCTGGGGCACTGGATCGAGATGCGCTCGATCTTCCAGGCGCAGGGCGCGCTGAAGGAGCTCGCGAAGCTGCTGCCGTCCACTGCGACTCGGGTCGTGGGCGAGCGGATCGAAGAGGTCCCGGTCGATCGGCTGCGCGTGGGCGACCTGCTGCTGGTTCGTCCGGGCGCGGCCGTGCCGGCCGACGGCCGGGTCAGATTCGGGCACAGCAACGTCAACGAGGCCATGATCACCGGCGAGTCGCGGCCCGTCCCGAAGGACGTCGGCGACGCCGTCATCGCCGGCACCGTGAACGGCGACGGCTCGTTGCGGGTGGAGGTGACGAAGACCGGCGAAGGGACGGCGCTGGCGGGCATCATGCGGCTGGTCGAGCAGGCCCAGAGCTCGCGCTCCAGGGCTCAGGCTCTGGCGGATCGCGCCGCGTATTTTCTGACGATCGTCGCATTGAGCGCCGGTGGCGTGACGGCGATCGCGTGGCTGGTGCTGGGCGCGCCTTACGACTTCGTCGTCGAGCGCGTGGTGACGGTGCTGGTCGTCGCATGTCCGCATGCGCTGGGTCTCGCGATCCCGCTGGTGATCGCGATCTCGACGACGCTCGGCGCGCGGGGCGGGCTGCTGGTCCGTGACCGGCGCGGCCTCGAGGAGGCGCGCAGCCTGGACGCAGTCGTCTTCGACAAGACCGGCACGTTGACGCTCGGCGAGCACCGGGTCGTGGCGCTGGCGGTCGAAGGTATCGGCGAGGAAGAGGCGCTGCGGCTGGCGGCAGCCGTCGAACGGGATTCCGAGCACCCCGTCGCGAGAGCCATCGTCACGACGGCCGCTGAGCGCGGCATCGCGCACGCCCACGCCGACGCCTTCGAGGCGCTGCCGGGCCGCGGTGTGCGCGCGAGCGTCGACGGCCGATCGCTCGAAGTCGGAGGGCCGAACCTGCTGCGCGAGCGGCGCGTCGAACCGAGCCGCACGCTCGAGGCAGCGGCATCGCGGGCTGCGCAGCTGGGACAGTCGACCGTCTATCTGGTCGAAGCGGGGCGGGCGCTGGCAGTGTTCGCTGTCGCCGACGCGGTGCGGCCCGAGTCCCGGGAGGCAGTGCGCAGGCTGCACGACAACGGAATCGAGGTGGTGATGCTGACGGGGGACTCGAAAGCGGTCGCCGACGCGGTCGCCAAGGAACTCGGGATCGATACGGTGTTCGCCGAGGTGCTGCCCGAGGACAAGGCGAAGCTGATCGAGTCGCTGCAGGCGCAGGGCAAGAAGGTCGCGATGGTCGGCGACGGGGTCAACGACGCGCCGGCGCTCGTGACCGCCGACGTGGGCATTGCGATCGGCGCGGGAACCGATGTCGCCGTGGAAGCGGGTGACGTCGTGCTGGTGCGCAGCGACCCGCGCGACGTGCCGCGGATCGTCGCGCTGTCGAAGGCAAGCTATCGGAAGATGTTGCAGAACCTGTGGTGGGCGGCGGGCTACAACATCGTCGCGATTCCGCTCGCCGCGGGCGTGCTGGCGGCACAGGGGCTGATCCTGCACCCGGCGCTTGCCGCCGTGCTGATGTCCGCCAGCACCGTGATCGTCGCGATCAATGCGCAACTGCTCAGGCGGGTACGGCTGTGACGGGGGCGGTTGAAAAAACTGCCGAAAAGGCTGCAGCCCGACGTACGCAGGCGCAGCCGACCGGACGGCGCTTCGACTGTTGAAACCAGCGGAGTCATTGGCCCGGCTCTTGCTGCTTTCATGCTCCTTTGCCTGAGGAGGCTCCATGAACGCTCGCGAAATGATCGCTTCGCATCCCGATGTGAAAGGCAACCTGAACGACGCGCTCGTTCGCTGCATCGAGGCGTGCTACGCGTGCGCGCAGGTTTGCACGAGCTGCGCCGATGCCTGCCTGGCCGAGAAGATGGTCGACGCATTGCGGCAGTGCATCCGACTGAATCTCGACTGCGCCGATGTGTGCGTTGCCGCCGGCATCACCGCCAGCCGGCGCACCGGATCCAATGAAGACGTGATCCGCAGGATGCTCCAGGCATGCGAGACCGCGTGCCGGCTGTGCGGGGAAGAGTGCGAGAGGCATGCAAGCCAGCACGCCCATTGCCGCATCTGCGCCGAGTCCTGCCGGCGCTGCGAGCAGGCATGTCAAGAGGCGCTGCACAGCATCAAGGCTTGATCGGCGCGCCTGCCGGCGCGTCAGCGTTCACGCGACAGCCGGTCGATCCGCTGCTGCCGTTGCAGGATCTGCGGCGGCCAGCGTGACTTGATGTACGCGAGCACCGCCCACACTTCCCGCTCGGACAGCACCCGGCGGTACGCGGGCATGTCGCTCCGGTAACCCGGCGGCGCGTGCTTCGCGACGCCGTCCATCACCATCTCGAACAGCACGCGGTCCGGGTGGTGCCAGGTATGCCCGGACGCATCGTGCGGTGGGGCCGGCAGCCGTCCGTCGGCACGCCGGGTCTGCCAGTTCGGCTGACCCTCCAGCGACGCGCCGTGGCACGATGCGCAGTGCCGCGCATACACGGACGCTCCGAGCGAAACCAATGCAGCGTCGGCAGGGTCCGCCGGCGATTCCGCATCGGAGCCGACGAAGATCGCGACGACGGCGGCGGCCGCTATCGCAGCGATCGCGGCAGCGAGCGGCCAGCGCCACCGATTGCGGGCCGCCATGTCAGGCGACGCGCAGCGAGGCCGACATCCCGCTGGCCTGATGATCGATCACGTGGCAGTGGAGCATCCAGTCGCCCGGGTTGTCGGCGACGAACGCGACCTCGAGCCGCTCGCGCGGCGCAATCAGCGCCGAGTCGAGCCACTGCCGGTGCGCGACCGGCTCGCCGTCGCGCGACAGCAGCCGAAAGCTGTGTCCATGCAAATGCATCGGGTGCCACCAGGCCGTGTCGTTGCGAAACACGAGCCGATAGCTGCGCCCCAGTCGAAGCGTGTGCAGCGGCTCGGCCGCGTGATCGTGATCGGCATCCATCGAGTGGCCGTCGATCGCCCAGATGCCGTGCTGCCGCCGGCCCATCATGCCGCCGTCGAGCCGCAGTGAAATCGTTTCGGCGGCGGCCAGATCCGGCTCCGGCAGCGGGTTGCGCGGCAGCGCTGCGACCGGCGCCGCGCGCGCCGCTGACGGCGCGTACGCGAAATCGGTCAGGCGATAGGCGGTGCGCGCCACGAAATCGTCGACGACCGGGTAGCGTCGTCCGGGATCTCCGGTCATGTCGATGATCAGGTCGGCGCGCATTCCGGGGCCGAGCAGCACCCGATCGCCGGGCGGTTGATGCGGATCGCATGGCTGTCCGTCGAGCGCGACCACGACCGGGCGGTGCGGCGCGAATCGCAGCGACACGATCCGCGCGACCGCGGCGTTGACGAGCCGCAGCCGGATCCGCTCGCCGGCGTGCGCCGGCTCCGCGTCCGAAACGGTGCCGTTGACCGTGACCGTGTTGCCGATGCGCCCGGCCATTGCGGCATCGCGCGGATGTCCGAAATCGTCGACGAGCCGCGCGTCTCGATCGAGCCGCCAATCGCCGATCACCCACAGCACGTCGCGGTCGACATCGGGCGGCACCGCTTCCTCCACGATCAACGCGCCGCTGAGCCCGCGGCCGATCTGCCGCAGGCTGTCGGCATGCGGGTGGTACCAGAACGTGCCGGCGTCGGGCGGGGCGAATTCGTAGACGAAGCGGCCGCCTGGCGGAATCGCAGGCTGCGTCAGGCCCGGTACGCCGTCCATCGCGAACGGCAGCCGCACGCCGTGCCAATGGACCGTCGTGTGCTGCGGCAGCCCGTTGTCGATTGCAATTCGGGTCTTCGCTCCCTGGCGTACGCGCAGAACCGGCCCCGGCACCTGACCGTTGTAGGCCCATACGGCAGTGCGCGGATAGCCGGCGCCGGCGAGCGCTGCGGTCGCAGCCGCCGGTCGCAATCGATGCGAGCGCGAATCGGCTTGGGCGGGTCGAAACGGCAGCACGGGCGCGGTCGCGGCGACGGCGACCGTCTTCAGCAGCGAGCGGCGATTCGGGTTCGGCATGGTTCGATCGGGATGTCCTCGCAGCATCGGCGGCGCATCGGGCGCCGCTGCCGGTAGCATAGCCAGTTCAGGAGCGCCGTCCCATGCCCCTTCATGCGCTTGCGTTCAGCCACATCGGCATTTTCGTCGCCGACATCGAACGGATGGAGGCGTTCTACAGCGGCTTTCTCGGCTTCACCGTCACCGATCGCGGCCACCTTCCCGGCGCGTCGGGGCCGATTCCGCTGGTCTTCCTGTCGCGCGATCCGGACGAGCATCATCAGCTCGTGCTGGCGGGCGGACGGCCCGCGCAGGTCGACTTCAACGTGGTCAACCAGATCTCGTTTCGCGCCGACTCGTTGTCCACGCTGAAGGCGCTTCACGCCGCCCTGCCCAGCCAGCCGGTCACCGACATCGCGCCGGTCACGCACGGCAACGCGATCTCCGTCTACTTCCGCGATCCGGAGGGCAATCGGATCGAGGTGTTCGTCGACACGCCGTGGTACGTGACGCAGCCGCAGCGGGTGCCGATCGACTTGACGCTGGACGATGCGGTGTTGTGGGCTTGGGCCGAGCGCCATGCGCGCGCGCTGCCCGGTTTCGAGCCTCGCGAGCAGTGGCGCGCTCGGTTGGCAGCGCGAATGGCCGACGGCTGATCGTGTTTCCTGCATGCCGGCGCCGACCGTGCAGACGCGATTGTTGATGCCGGTCAAGCGATCGCGATAAATCGCGGTGCTGCAACGCCTGCGCCGGCCGGCGAGTCGGTAGAGTCGCAGCGTGATGCGAGAGATCCAGGTCAGCCGCGGCACGAATGCCGCCCGGACGCCGTCGGCCGCGCGTTCGCAGTTTGCGCTGTGGAACCTCGGGTTCCGCCCGTTCTACCTGCTCGCGAGCGTGTTCGCCGCCTCTTCGATGCTGGTATGGACTGCGCAGTTCTCGGGATGGCTGCCGGCTGCGCCCGTGCGCGGGCCGGTCGGTCATGGGCACGAGATGCTGTTCGGCTTCACGATCGCCGTCGTCGCCGGGTTCTTGCTGACGGCGGTGCGCAACTGGACGGGCCAGCCGACACCGACCGGCGCGTCGTTGATGGGCCTGGCAGCGCTGTGGCTCGCGGGCCGGCTGCTGGCGCTGACGCCGGCTGCGTTGCCGGCGGCGATTGCCAGCGCGGCGTTTCCGATCGCGATTGCGGTCGCGATCGCGCTGCCGCTGCTGCGCGCGGGCAATGCCCGCAACTATTTCTTCATCGGGCTGCTGTCGATGCTGGCGCTGCTCGGCGCAGCGGTGCAGATCGCGCTGCTCGTCGAAGCGCCGTGGTCGCCGCGGCTTGCTTTGCAGCTCGGGCTCGACGTCGTGCTGTTCGTCATGGCCGTCATGGGCGGGCGCGTGATCCCGATGTTCACGAACAACGGCGTAACGGGCACCGATGCGCGCCGCCATCCGCTGCTCGAGAAGCTCGCGCTCGGATCGGTGCTCGCGCTGTTCGCTGCCGATGCAATGGGTCTGGGCGGCGCGGCGCTGGCGCTGCTGGCATCGTTTGCCGCGGCGGCGCATTCGCTGCGCCTGGCGCTGTGGCAGCCGTGGCGAACGCTGCGGACCCCGCTGGTGTGGATCCTTCACGCCGGTTATGCATGGTTGGTCCTGCACCTGTGGCTGCGCGGTCTGTCGGCAGCCGGATTGGTCGCCGAGTCGTTCGCAATGCATGCGTTGACCGTCGGTGCGATCGGCAGCCTGACGATCGGCATGATGGTACGCACGGCGCGCGGACACACCGGCAGGATGCTGCGCGCGGATCGATTCGAGACCGCCTGCTTCGTGCTGATCCAACTGGCCGCGCTGATGCGGGTCGCAGCGCCGATCGCGGTGCCGTCGCTCTATCTTGCCGGCGTGCAGGCGGCCGGCGTGCTGTGGAGCTGCGCATTCGCGCTGTATGCGATCCGTTATTGGCCGGTCCTCACCCGCCCCCGCACCGACGGCCAGCCCGGCTGAATTCCAGGTCGGAATCAGGGGCAGCGACGTATTCGAACAACAGGGGATTTGCCGGGGCCGGCGTCCGGAGTTCCTAAGATCCGGAGCCGAGAGGTTCTGAAATCGTCACCGCGCACCGATACTGTTTCGCGCTGATCCTTGCGACCGCTCCGGCGCCGGTCGTGTGGGCCGCCGCCGCGCCGGCCGACGGGTTCGGACCCGCGGGCTCCGGAACGCAGGCGGCATCCGACGCAACGCCGCCGGCCGCTCCAGATCCGCCGCCGCCGGCTCAGCCGCCGCCGGCGGTCGAGCCGAAGGAACGGTATCGCTATGCGCTGGGCATGGCCGTCGTCGCCGACCGGACCGGCGAGTTCAGCAACGTGCGGCTGCGCGCGCTCGGCGCGTACAACTTCGGCGAGGTCCGGATCAGCACGTCGTACATCGGCTCGATCCTGACGTTCGGAGCCGACGAGCGCGAGCGCGGCGCAATCGCCGATCTGTACCGCTCGCGTCGCTGGTCGTTCGGGGCCGGTCTGCGGCTCGACAGCGGCAGTCGCCCGGCGCAGGTGCGCGAGGTCGACGGCCTGCCCGACATCAATCGCACGGTGCGAGCCAGCTTCTACGTCCGCTACGATTTCGATCGGCACTGGCGGGGCCGCCTGACGCTGCTGCCCGATCTGCTGGGGCGGCAGGAAGGCGTTGCCGCAGTGCTCGGAATCAGCTATACGACGCTGTTGAGCCGGTCCACCGAAGGCTCGGTGTTCACCAGCGTCGCGTTTGGCGACCGCCGTCACCTGCAGACGTACTTCGCTGTCTCCGAAGGAATGGCGCAGCGATCGGGTTTGCCGGCATTCAGCCCGGGCGGCGGATTGTCGCAGGTGGAGCTGGGCACGTCGGTGATCCACGCATTCCACCGACGCTGGATCGCGTTCGCAGGCGCCGGAACGTCGCGGATCGTGGGGTCGCCGGCGGACAGCCCGCTGCTGCACAGCCGCTGGGCCAGCGCCGTGTATGCAGGGATCGGCTACCGTTGCTGCTGACGGCGATTGGCTCAGGCGGGATCCGTGTCCGTTCGCACGGGTTCCGGCGACCGCGTAGACTCCTCCAGTTGGCTTGCCTCCCGCTGCAGCAGCGCCAGAATCTCATCGAGCCGCTGCGGCGGGCACAACTCGGCCGGGGACGATAGCACCAAGGCGCCGATCACCGTGCGTTCGGCATCGCGCAGCGCGACCCCGAACGCGTTGACGCCGGCGACCACGTCCTCGAGGTTCACGCCGGCGCCTCGATCGAACGAGCGACTCAGCATGCGCCGAATCCCGTCGATTCGGGCGCGGCCGAAGTGCGCGATGCTGCGCAGGTTGCGCTGGACAATCGGGTCGGCTTCGTGCGCGGGCAGCGCAGCCAGGATCGCCGCGCCGCCCGCGGACGTCACCAGTGCGCGGCGCGTTCCGGGCTCGACCGTCAGCACCCGGGCTCGCAAGCTGCCGATCCGCGACGCGCAGACGAATTCGTCGCCGCTTCGCAGATACAGGAACGCGACCCCGCGACCGCGTCGCGCAATTCGCGCCAGCGCCGGTTGCGACGCTTGTCGCAGACGTTCAGGCGATTGCACCGACAGCCCGAGTTCGTACAGCAGGGGTCCCGGCAGATAGCGGCGGCTGTCTGGCCGCTGCTGCGCGAGCCGCTCTGCGATCAGCGCTCGCAGCACCCGGTGCACCGTGGCCTTGTCCATGCCCACGCTGAGCGCAAGATCGGTCAGTCGCCAGCCGCTGTCTGCGCGCGCTGCCAACTCCCGCAGCACCAGTGCGGCCCGGCTGATCGTCAGCGTGCGCCGATGGCGCTCGGATCGAGCGGCTGGGGGCAGGTCGGCAGGCACTGGCGGTTCCCGGAAATCGTTGGTTCGCATTGTAAAACTTCGAGCTGCTTGGCCTGCCTGAAGCGGTACCGGTGCGCTGACCGCGGTGCGAATATCGTCGGGACTGGAACGGCAAACGATGAAGACGACCCTGGCGCAGCAAGATGCACGATCGAACGCTCCCGGCGCACTCGCCGGCGTGCGCGTGATCGACCTGTCGCGGGTGCTCGCAGGGCCGCTGGCAACGCAAATTCTTGCCGACCATGGCGCCGAGGTGCTGAAGATCGAGCCGCCGCGGGGCGACGAGACGCGCGATTTCGGACCGCCGTTCGCCGGCGACTCGGCCGCCTATTTCTACGCATTGAACCGCAACAAGCGCGCCATCGCGCTTGATCTCGAGCAGCCCGAAGCGCGCGAGGTGCTGGTCGGACTGCTGGCCGGCGCCGACGTGCTGGTCGAGAACTTCCTGCCCGGTACGCTGGAGCGCTGGGGACTTGCGCCGCAGTCGCTGACCGAGCGGTTTCCTCGGCTGGTCGTTTGCCGGATCACCGGATTCGGTGCCGACGGGCCGCTCGGAGGGCTGCCGGGCTATGACGCGGTGGTGCAGGCGATCGCCGGACTGATGAGCGTCAACGGCGACGCAGGCGGTGGCGCAACGCGGCTCGGGGTGCCAGTCGTCGATTTGTCCACCGGGCTGAATGCGGCCATCGGCATCCTGCTTGCGCTGGCCGAGCGTTCCCGGTCTGGCCGCGGCCAGTGCGTCGATTGCGCGCTGTACGACACCGCGCTGACGCTGCTGGTGCCGCAGGCAGCGAACTGGTTCGCCAGCGGCACCGAGCCGGTGCGGCTGGGCAGCGCCCATCCGAACATCGCGCCGTATGACAAGTTCGCGACCCGCACCGGCGAGATCTTCGTCGGCGTCTCGAACGATCGGCAATATGCACGGCTTTGCAACGTGCTGCAGGCGCCGGAGCTTGCGTCGGACCCGCGCTTTTCGCACAACCGGCAGCGGGTCGCGAATCGCGAAGCGCTGCGCGCGGAGCTCGAGCGGCGGCTGGCCGCACATGATGCGACGCCGTTGTGCGCCCAGCTGATGCGCGCCGGCGTGCCGGCAGGCGCGGTGCTCGGCGTCGGGCAAGCGCTGTCGCATCCGCATGCGACCCATCGCGCGATGGCAGCCGACGTGGGTGGCATCCCGTGTCTGGGGGTGCCGGTCAAGCTGTCGCGAACTCCGGCGTCGCTGCGTTCCGCGCCGCCGCCGTTCGCTGCCGACACGCGCCGGGCGCTCGCCGACGCGGGGCTTGGCGACCCCGCGATCGACCGGTTGATCGCGCAAGGTGCCGTCGTCGTCGAGCGGCGGCGTGGAGAGCCGAAGTGAAGCATGTCGCTGACGTGGATCTGCTGGCGCTCGACTCCTACGAGGAGTCGCTGCGGCAGTTCTCGTGGCCGGCGCTGTGGTCGCTGTTCGACGGCACGAGCGAGCGGATGAACCTGGCGGGCGAGTGCCTCGATCGCCATCGCGGCAGAGGCACGGCGATCAGCCTCAAGCATGCCGACGGGCGCCTGGAGCACCTTTCGTTCGACGCGCTTGCCGACGACACTGCGCGTTTCGCGAATTGGCTCGAGCGGCAGGGCGTTGCGGCAGGCCAGCGCGTGGCCGTCATGCTCGAGCCGTCGCGCGGGTTCTACGTTGCGATGTTCGGCGCGGTCAAGCGCGGCGCGATCGCGGTGCCGCTGTTCACGCTGTTCGGTCCGGATGCGCTGAAGCTGCGGATCGAAGACTGCACGCCCGCGCTGGTCGTCGCCGAAGGGGACAAGGCACAGCTGTTGCGCGACGGCTGGCCGTCGCTGCGCGTCGTCGAGCCCGGCGCGGCATTCTGGAGCGAACTGGCTTCGCAACCGGCGCAGTACCAGACGACGACTGCAGCGAGTGACCTCGCGATCTTCCAGTACACGTCCGGAACCACACGCGAGTTGCCCGAGGCGGTGCGTCACAGCCATCGCGCGGTGGTCACGCTGATGGTCGCGGCGCTGTACGGCGTCGGGCTGCGACCGGGCGACCGCTATTTCTGCCCATCGTCGCCGGCGTGGGGACACGGGCTGTGGCACGGCACGATCGCGCCGCTGGCGCTGGGGATCCACATCGGCGCGTACTCGGGGCGGTTCGACCCGGCGCGGCTGTTCGAGGCGCTGCAGGACCTCGAGATCAACAACCTGGCGGCCGCACCAACCGTGTTTCGGATGCTGCGCAGCTCGGGACTGCGTGACCGGTACCAGATCGCGCTGCGCAAGCTGTCGTACACCGGCGAGCCGATGGATCCGGCGACGGCCGAATGGATTGAGGCGGCATTTGGGGTGCCGCCGTGCAGCATGTACGGCAGCACCGAAGTGGGCGTGCTGCTCGTCAACTATCCGGGATTTTCCGATTACCGCGTGCGCCGCGGCGCGCTCGGAAAGCCGGTGCCCGGGATGCAGGTGGCAGTCATCGACCGCGATGGGCGGATCCTGCCGCCGAACGAGACCGGCGAGATCGCCGTGCGTCGCAAGGACGGCTGGTTCTTCGTGAAGGACCGCGGCTACGTCGACACCGACGGCTACTTCCACATCGAAGGACGCTCGGATGACGTGATCATCTCGGCCGGCTGGACGATGAGCGCCGTGGAGATCGAGAACACGCTGCTGCGGCATCCGGCCGTCGTCGAGGCCGCCGTCGTCGGCGTCCCCGATCCGGTGCGCGGGCAGGTCGCGAAGGCGTTCGTCGTTCCGCGCGAGCGGCGCGATGACCTCATCGAAGACATCCAGCGGTTCATGCAGGCGCAGCTGAGCCGGCACGAGTATCCGCGCAGCATCGAGTTCCTGGCCGAGCTTCCGAAGACGCCGGCGGGAAAGACGAATCGCAAGGCGTTGCGTGAACGCCCTGCCCCGCAAGCGACTCCGGTGGAGAAAGCATGACTCAGACCCTGCAACGCGAGTTCGTCGGCATTACCGATGCCGCGCTCGACGAGCTTCGGCAGCGGATCGGCGTGAAGATCGAGAACACGATCGAGCCGTGGTGCTACGAGGCGACCCGCGACAACATTCGCCACTACGCGCATGGCATCGGCGATGACAATCCGCTATGGTGCGACCCGTCGTACGCGCGCAAGACGCGCTACGGCGACGTGATCGCGCCGCCGTCGTTCCTGTTCGCGTGCAACCGGATCATCAGCGGCTACGTGGGCGGACTGCCGGGGGTGCACGCGATGTGGGCCGGCGCCGATTGGCAATGGATGGCGCCGATCCGGCGCAACGCGCAGATCAGCTCGGTATCGTGGCTGAAGGACCTGGTCGAGCACCAGACGCGGTTTGCGGGACGCGCGATCCAGCAGATCTATCACGTCGACTTCTACGACGAAACCGGCACGCAGCTCGCGAGCGCGGACTCGTGGTGCTTCCGCACCGACCGCGACGCAGCGCGCGAAAGCGGCACCAAGTACCGGGAGACGATGGCGAAGCCGCCG
Organism: Burkholderiaceae bacterium; assembly: GCA_035540315.1. Lineage (GTDB taxonomy): Bacteria > Pseudomonadota > Gammaproteobacteria > Burkholderiales > Burkholderiaceae_E > DATLGW01. The sequence goes on from DATLGW010000669.1 coordinate 13,727, forward strand.
CGGGTATATACGCAGCAGGAGCTCGACGGCATCTACGCTCTCTACGAACGCGAGCGGATTCGCGGCGGCGAACCGCGGTACTTCGAGGACGTCGAGGTCGGGCAGCGGCTGCCGACGATGGCGAAAGGCCCGATGACGGTCACCGGATTCATCGCCTATGCGCAAGGCTGGGGCGGCCTGTACATCCGCGCGAACAAGCTGGCGTGGCAGCTGATCCGCAAGCATCCGAACGCCGGCATCAAGAACCGGTTCGGCATTCCGGACGTGCCCGAACGGGTTCACTGGGAGCCGGAGTTCGCGCTGAAGGTCGGCGTCCCAGGCGCCTACGATTACGGGCCGGAGCGCTGCTCGTGGCTGTCGCATGCGGTGACGAACTGGATCGGCGACGACGCGATGCTGACGCGGCTTCGGTGCGAGATCCGGCGGCACAACCCCGAAGGCGATCTGCTGACGATCGACGGCGAAGTCACCGGCAAGAGCGAGCGCGACGGCCGCATCGACTTCGCGCTGATCGCGCGCAACCAGGATGGCGAGCTGTCGGCGCAGGGGCATGCGAGCGCCGTGTTGCCGCGGCGCTCGAACTGACCGGCAGCCGGTCGCGCAGCGGCCGGCTGCCATTCGATCTGACCAACGAGGAGACAACGGAGATGACCCGAAACATCCGCAAAGATGCCAATCTGCAACGCGGCGCGCCCGGCTCGCCGGCCCGCCGTCGCTTCGGTCTGGTCTTGCCGGCGGCTGCCGGCGCGCTGCTGGTTGCCGCGGCTGCTGCGCCGGCGGCCTACGCGCAGAGCGCGGCCGGCGCACAGGACTGGCCGAACCGCCCGGTCCGGATCCTCGTCGCATATCAGGCGGGGCAGGGAACCGACGTGGCGACCCGCTATTTCGCCGAACACCTGACCCGCGCGTTCGGACAGAGCTTCATCGTCGAGAACCGTCCTGGCGCGGGCGGAAACATCGGAACCGCCGCCGCCGCCAAGGCGCCCGCCGACGGCTACACGCTGATCATGGGAACTGTCGCGACCCACACGATGAATCAGCACATGTACGACAACCTCGGCTACGACCCCGATGCCGACTTCGATCCGATCATCCTGACCGGCATGCTGCCGATGGTGATCTCGGTGAACCCGTCGCACCCCGCGAAGACGCTGCGCGAGCTGATCGATGCGGCGCGTGCGAAGCCGGATTCGATCAATGTCGCGATTCCGAGCACGACCGCCCGCATCGTGCACGAGCTTCTGAAGCAGCGTGGCGTGGTCGCGCTGCATCCGGTGCCGTACAAGGGCAGCGCCGGCGCGATGACCGACGTCATCGGCGGACAGGTGCCCGCGACGATCGACACCGTCACCGCGACCCGCGCGCAGTCGACGACCGGAAAGTTGCGCCCGCTGGCGATCACGACGGCCCGCACGAGCGAGCTGCTGCCGGGGGTGCCGTCGGTGGCCGAGCAGGGCGTTCCGGGTTTCGAGGTGACGGCGTGGAACGCGCTGTATGCGCCGAAGGGCACGCCGCAGCCGATCATCGATCGCATCGCCCAGGCGATGCAGCGGATCCTCGCGCAGCCAGAAACCCGGCAGCGGCTGCTGCAGATCGGCTTCGAGCCGGCGCCGGCCGACAGCACGCCGAAGCAGCTGGCCGAATTCACCGTGTCGGAGCGCAAGAAATGGGGCGAGGTGATCAAGACCGCCGGCATTCGCGCCGACTGAGGCCGACGAGGGACAGGCGATGACGCTCGAGACGCGTTCCCTTCATCCGCGCTTCGGCGCCGAAATGGTCGGCCTGCGGATCGACCAGATCCTCGACGATGCAGCGGTGCTCGATCAGCTGCGGCGCCTGTGGCGCGACAAGCTGGTGCTGGTGTTTCGTCGCCAGTCGCTGACCGAGGACGAGCTGGTGAAGTTCTCCTCGGGCTTCGGCGAATGCGAAGTCGTGAGCCGCCGGGACATCCTGTCGCCGTACCGGCCCGAGGTCATCTACTTCAGCACGCTGCGATACGCCGATGGGCGCACCGTCGGCGGCTTCGCCGGCGGCGAGGAGGTCGACTGGCACTCGGACCAGACGTTCCGTCCGACGCCGTCGACCGGCGCGATGATCTATGGCGTCGAGGTGCCGCGCGACGGAGGCGCGATGCACTGGGCGAACCAGTACCTGGCCTGGGAGCTGTTGCCTGCCGATGTGCGGGCGGCGATCGACGGCCGCACCGGCGTCTACCGCTATGCCAAGCGGCTGGAGATCATGAACATGACCGAGCTGCGCGACAAGATCGACGAGATGAAGAGGTCATTTCCCGACGTCCGGCATCCGGTCGTGCTGACGCATCCACGCACCGGACGCAAGGCGCTGTACGCCGATCCGACGACGCTGGTCGGTATCGAGGGGCTGTCGGACGAGGACAATGCGCGGATCCTGCCGGCGCTGTTCGATGCCGGTCGCGATCCCTCGGTCGTTTGCAGCCATGCGGTGGCACCTGGCGACGTGCTGCTGTGGGACAACGGATGCCTGATGCACCGGCGTGACCCGGTCAACGTCGATCAGCCGCGGCTGATGAAGCGTACGACGTTTCGCGTGCCGGCAGCCGAACATTGCGTACCCCATTAGGCGCGCGGCAATGGACGGATCGAAGGTTTGGCTGCGCGTGGATCGCGTCGATGCGCAGTGGTGCGACCGGGCTCGTGCGCTCAGCGTTGCCGACGTGCACGAGGCGATGGGGGCGGCGGCCGGCCGCGCCGGCCTGATGAGCCCGCGAATGCGGCCGCTGGTGCGAGGGCTGCGGGTCGCGGGGCCGGCGCTGACGGCGTTCTGCGCGCCGGGCGACAACCTGATGATGCATCGGGCGCTGTCGCTGGCGCAGCCGGGCGATGTGCTGGTCGTCGTGTGCGCTGCCGAGGCGTCGGGCGCGCAGTGGGGCGACGTCGCGGCGCGTTACGCGCAGCGGCTGGGAATCGCGGGAGTGATCGTGCACGGATGCATTCGCGACACCGACATGCTCGAGTCGATGCGATTCCCGGTGTGGGCGACCGCAATCTCGCCGATCCATCCGGACAAGTCGGGACATGGTTTTGTCAACGCACCGGTCGCGTGCGATGGCGTGACG
>DATLGW010000670.1:0-2868 GCA_035540315.1 Burkholderiaceae bacterium
GGCCGCGGCAGTCGAGGCAGCGCATCGCGCGATCCTCGACGGCATTGCAGCCGAGCCGCAGACGCGCGCCGGCATGGGCGCGACGATCGTCATCGCCGCCTGCGATGCAACCCATGTCGGCTGGGCGCACTGCGGCGACTCGCGTCTGTATCGGTTCGTCGGCGGTACGCTGCACGGATTCACCCGCGATCACTCGGTTGCGGCGATGATCGAGCCGCCGCGGCGCGACGAGCGGCCGAATGCGGCGCGCAACCAGCTGCTGCGAGTGCTCGGCGTGTCGGACGATCCGATCGAGTTCGACGTGCACCCGCCGGTCGCGCTGGAGCCGAACGAGCGCTGGCTGCTGTGCACCGACGGCTGGTGGGAGCTGGTGCTCGAAACGGAGATGGAGCAGGACCTGGCGGCGTCGTCGTCGCCGGCCGAATGGCTGCAGCGGATGGAGCAGCGGATCGAGCGCCGGCTCGATGCCGACTCGGACAACTACACCGCGATCGCCGTCTGGAGCGACTGACCAGGGCTTCTGCGTCAGCAGCCGAGCCGGTCGGCGAGCGCACCGAAATCGTCGACGACCAGATCGTGCGCGGCGTTCGGCTCCGGGTCCGGCGGCTGCGCAGGGCCCCATTCGCGCGGGCGCCGCACGAATGCGCTGTGGTAGCGCTCGCGGCGTGCAGCCATCAGGTCGAAGTTGTGGCAGGCGACCATCATGATCGTTTCCGGCGGCAGCTGCAGCAGCCGCGCCGCGTTCACGTACGCAGTCGGATTGGTCTTGTAGATCCCCAGCATCTCGCAGGAGATGATGCAGTCCCAGTCGAGGCGGTTGCGCCGCGACACGTCGATCACCAGCGAGGTCGTCAGGATCGTGAACGACCCGACGATGTAGCGCCGGCGAAGCCGCCGCAGCGCGTCGGCGAAATCGGGCCACGCATCGAGCTCGTGCCACGCGCGCCAGATCTGCTCGCGATCGTTGCGGTCGAACGCCTCCAGGCCGTGGTCGCGCAGCACCAGATCGAGCACGCCGCGGTGCACGTCGTCCATGTTGAAGTGCGGGCCGACCTGATCGATCATCGCCTGCAGCGAACGGCGCCGGTACTCGTTCGTGATCGCGGCCCAGTCGGCGGTGATGCCGTGACGGGCGCCGGTGTCGGCCAGCACGCGGCTGATGCCGCCGTGCCAATCGAGCACGGTACCGCCGGTATCGAACGTCAGCGCGCGGATCTCGATCATTCGTTTTACCCTCCCCGGGTGTTTTCGGCCGCCGCCGTCGAAACTGCAGCGCCCGACTCGGCCCGGCGGCCCGACCTGCGTCGGTTCAGGCCCGCAGCACCAGGTCGAACCGGGCCTGTCGGGTGTCCGTGCCTGCGGCGGGAGGCTCGAAGTCGGTGAGCACTAGCTGTTGCTGCGAGGCGCTCAGATTGCGGAACAGAAAGTCGCGCTCGTTTCCTGGATGGCCGCGCACGTACAGTTGAGTCACCAGCCGCAGCGCTCCGTCCGTGCTGACCTGGTAGTGGATGTGCGGCGTGCGGCCGGTATAGGGCACCGGCTGGATCGTCCGGAACCGGTAGCGGCCGTCGGCATCGGTCAACGTGCGGCCGTAGCCGCGAAACAGCGGGTCGATCGGGGCCGGCGTACGGTCGGCCGGATGGTGGTAGCGGCCGGCGGCATTGCACTGCCAGATCTCCACCAGTGCGTTCGGCTGGGGCCGGCCATCGACGTCGATCACGCGTCCGCTGACCCAGACGGGGTTGCCGGCCGCGCGCTGGCCGTCTCGCTCGATGATCAGGTCGTGGGCGAGTTCCTGCGGCGGGTCCACCGGATAGAACGGGCCGCGCGATTGCCGCGGCGTCGGCTCGAGCCGCGCCGCCAGCGCGATTCGGGGCAGCAGGCCGCCGGCGACCGCGAGCGCGGCCGCCTGCGCGAGTTGCCGACGTTGCCTGGAGGTTCGCATGCCGCGCTCTCCGGTTCAGTGGGATCGTTCGTCGCCGTCGCCGTCGCCGTCGCCCGCCGGCCGATACGGCACGGCCGCACGCCGGACCTCGGCCATGTCGAGCTCGCGCACCTGCCGCAGCACGTCGTCGACCGCCCCCTTCGGCAGCGCGCCCGGCTGCTGGAACACGATCACCTGGTCGCGGAAGATCATCAGCGTCGGGATCGACCGGATGTTGAAATGACCGGCCAGCGCCTGCTCCTCGTCCGTATTCACCTTCAGGAACCGCAGATCGGGATTCTCTGCGGCGACCCGTTCGAACACCGGTGCGAACGAATGGCACGGGCCGCACCACGGCGCCCAGAAGTCGATCACGACGATCGAGTGGTCACGGATCGTCGCGTCGAAGTTTTCGGCAGTCAGTGCATCGACCGGCATCGGCAGCTCCTTTGCATGCGTTCGACTGTACGCCAAAAGCACGCGGCTCGCGGCGCGGGTCCCTACAATGTCCCTGTGCACCTGAGGGGAACCGCATGCCGACCTCGCCGAATCCGTATCGCCAGGGACTCGACCGCAACCCCGCGAACCATGTCCCGCTGACACCGATCTCGCTGCTCGAATGGGTTGCCGATGCGTACCCCGATCACCTCGCGGTCGTGCACGGCCTGGGCGCGTCCGCGATCCGCTACTGCTGGCGCGACGTGCACCAGCGCGCGCGGCGGCTTGCGTCGAAATTGACGGCGATCGGAATCGGCGACGGCGACACCGTTGCGGTGATGCTGCCGAACGTGCCGGCGATGATCGACGCGCATTTCGGCGTGCCGATGAGCGGCGCCGTGCTGAACTGCATCAACACGCGGCTCGACGCGGGGATCGTCGCTTTCATTCTCGCGCACTCCGATAGCAAGGTGCTGATTGCCGATCGCGAGTATTCGGCGACGGTG
>DATLGW010000671.1:0-1736 GCA_035540315.1 Burkholderiaceae bacterium
TCCCGTTGCCTTCGCTCGAAACCGACACGGTCCCGCCGTGCAACTCGACCAGCCGGCGCACCAGCGTCAACCCGATTCCGAGGCCGCCCTGCGTCCGAACCAGCGTCTGCGGCCCCTGAACGAACAGGTCGAAGATCCGCGGCAACAGCTCCGGCGCGATGCCGATGCCCGTATCCCTGACCCGAACGACCGCATGGCCGGCCTCGCGCTGCGCGCTCACGCAGATCTCCCCCGGTCGCTCGGCGTACTTGGCCGCATTCGTCAGCAGGTTCGCGATCACCTGCGCCAGCCGGATCAGGTCGCCTTCGACGTAGATCGGCCGCTCGGGGAAATCGAGCGCCAGCCTGTGGCCGCGCGCCTCGATCACCGGATGCGCAGTCTCCACCGCCCGCGCGACCACCAGCGCCAGATCGACCGGCTCGCGCCGCAGCTCGATGCGCCCCTGCACGATCCGCGACACGTCGAGCAGGTCGTCGACCAGGCGCACCAGGTGCTCGAGCTGGCGCTCGAGCATCTCGCGCGCCTGCACGGCCATGCCGACCGTGACGCCCTTCATCTTCATCAGGTGCGCGGCATTGCGCATCGGCGCCAGCGGGTTGCGAAGCTCGTGCGCGAGCATCGCCAGGAAATCGTTCTTCTGGCGATCGGCCTCCGCGAGGTCGTCGACGCGCTGGCGCAACTCGTGCTCGAGCTGCTTGCGCTGCGTGATGTCGCGAACGATGCCGGTGAAGAAGCGCCGCGATGCGATCTGGAACTCGCTGACCGCGAGCTCCATCGGAAAAGTCGTGCCGTCGGCGCGCCGGCCGCTGACCTCGCGGCCGATGCCGATGATCTTCGCCGGCCCGCCCTGCGTGTAGTTGCGGATGTACTCGTCGTGGCCGCTGCGGAACGGCTCGGGCATCAGCTCGTTGACGTTGCGGCCGATGATCTGGTCGCGCGACAGCTTGAACAGTCGTTCGGCAGCGGGATTGAACGATTCGACGGTACCGTGCTCGTCGATCGTGATGATGCCGTCGACCACGTGGTCGACGACCGAGCGCAGCATCTCCTCGAGGCGCCGCCGGTCGTTGCGATCGCGGGTGATCTCGGAGTAGCCGCGCAGCGCGCCGGTATCGTCGCGCAGCGCGGTGATCACCACGTTGGCCCAGAAGCGCGAGCCGTCCTTGCGCAGCTGCCAGCCTTCGAACACGCAGCGGCCCTCGTCGCGAGCGCGCTGCAGCAGCGACTCGAGCTGCGGCCCGGCGGGGTCGCCCGCCGGATACAGGCGCGATATCGGTTGCCCAATGACCTCTGCGGCCTCATACCCCCGGATCCGTTGCGCCCCTGCGTTCCAGCTTGCGACGTTGCCGTCGGGATCCAGCAGCACGATTCCGTAATCCTGGACCGTCTCGACCAGCAGCCGCAGGTCCGCATCCGACGCCGTCGGCCGATGCGTTTGTCGCTCGGTTCGACGGCCGCGACCCCGTCGCGCTGCGTCGCCTTGCGGCGCAGGCGCATCGGCGGCTTGTGCCTGCGCCGGATCGACGGGCTGCCTGAATCGCATTCGCTCGGGCTCGAATTCCGCGGCGATCGTACCGCAAACCCTGCCGCCGGCGCCAGCCGATAGGGCCGCGCGCGGCGGCATCCAGCGCGATTCAGGAGTTCTGCGCCTGCAGCCGAACGTTGCGAATCTCGATGCGCAGCCGGTTGCCGTTCGGCAGCGCCGTTTCGCACACGCTGCCGGCCTTGCGCCCGAG
>DATLGW010000672.1:0-6467 GCA_035540315.1 Burkholderiaceae bacterium
CCTCGGACAGCTGCATGCCCTTGGTCGGCTTCTCGTCGATCTTGATGATCAGGTCGCCGGCGCGGATGCCGGCGCGCGCTGCCGGCGTGTCCTCGATCGGGGAGATGACCTTGACGAATCCGTCCTCGGTGCCGACCTCGATGCCGAGCCCGCCGAACTCGCCCTGGGTGCCGACCTGCAGCTCGCGGAACGCGTCCGCGTCGAGATACGCCGAGTGCGGATCCAGCCCGGTGACCATGCCCGAGATCGCTTCGGCGATCAGCTTCTTGTCCTCGACCGGCTCGACGTAATACGCCTTGATCGCGCCGAACACGTCGCTGAACGTGCGCAACTCCTCCAGCGGCAGCGTCACGCGGCTGTCGCGCTGCGCGACCGCCGTGATGCCCAGGCTGATCAGGAGCCCGGCAATCGCGCCGGCAGAAACCAGACCGAAAGAGGTGAGCTTGCTTTTCATCGATACCCTGCAGAGGACGGCGCGCGCTGTCCGGGTGCGCCTGCACCCGAGTTGCGCCGCATGATTCCAAACCCAGTATATACCGCGTAAGGGGTGGCGGATGATACGGCAAATGCCACGCAACACGCCGCACGACCGCCCGGGCGAGCCAGCCGGCGGCCGGCACGCGTCTGCCGGTGGTCGCGGCGGCGGCGGGCCGGCTTACGCGAGCGGCTCAGGTCGCTTTCGCCTTGCCCTGTTTCGCGACCGCCGCCATCGCCGCGGCGATCTCGGCCTGGTCGCCCAGGTAGTAGCTGCGGAGCGGCTTGAGGTCGGCGTCGAACTCGTAGACGAGCGGCCGCCCGGTGGGCACGTTCAGGCCGACGATGTCGTCGTCGGAGATCCCGTCGAGGTGCTTGATCAGCGCGCGCAGCGAGTTGCCGTGCGCCGCGACGATCACCTTGCGTCCCATCCGGATCGACGGCGCGATCGATTCGTTCCAGAACGGCACCACGCGCGCGACCGTGTCCTTCAGCGACTCGGTGCGCGGAACGTCCTGCGGCCGCAGCCTTGCGTAGCGGGGATCGTTCTGCGCCTCGCGCGGATCGCCCTCGGGCAGCGGATCGGGCGCGATCGCATACGCACGGCGCCACTTCAGCACCTGCTCGTCGCCGTACTTCGCCGCGGTCTCGGCCTTGTTCAGTCCCTGCAGCGCCCCGTAGTGCCGCTCGTTCAGCCGCCACGAGTGCACGACCGGCAGCCACATCAGGTCCATCGTGTCGAGCGCGATCCACAGCGTGCGGATCGCGCGCCGCAGCACCGACGTGTAGCACAGGTCGAACTGGTAGCCTTCGGCCGCGAGCAGCTCGCCGGCCTGGCGCGCCTCGGTCCGGCCGGTCTCGGTCAGATCGACGTCGGTCCAGCCGGTGAAGCGGTTCTCGAGATTCCACTGGCTCTCGCCGTGGCGCAGCAGCACGAGTCGGTGAGTCATCGCTTGTGGTTTTGTAGGGTCGGAGCGCGCCGATTGCGCAGCCTGAGTATCCTATAATGTCGGGTTCAGCGCCCAGAGTTCGCCTGTGCAGTTCGTCACCGAAAACATCTTTCTGATCCTCGTCGCCTTCCTGTCCGGCGGCATGTTGCTGTGGCCCCTGATCAACAGGCAGCTCGGCGGCCCGTCGCTGTCGACGCTGCAGGCCACGCGGCTGATCAACGACTCGGGCGCAGTGCTGCTCGACGTTCGGGACAGCGCCGAGTTTTCCAACGGCCATCTGCCCAACGCAAAGAACATTCCCGTTCCGGAGATCGAGAAGCGCGCGAAGGAGCTGCCGGCCGGCAAGCCGGTGATCGTCGTGTGCGACACCGGCTCGCGGGCGGCGCGCGCGGCCGCCGCGCTGCGCAAGCTCGGCCGCGGCGACGTGTTCTGCCTCGACGGCGGAATTCGCGGCTGGCAGGCCGCCGGGCTGCCGGTGGTCAAGTAGATGGGCGTTCACGTGCGGATGTACGCGACCGGCTGGTGTCCGTATTGTCATCGCGCCGAGGCGCTGCTGCGCGCGCGCGGCGTGCGCGACATCGACATGATCCGGGTCGACCTGGAGCCGCAGCTGCGCGAGCGGATGATCCGCGAAAGCGGCCGGCGCACCGTGCCGCAGATCTGGATCGGCGAGCGCCACGTCGGCGGCTACGACGATCTCGCGGCGCTCGATCGGGCCGGCGGCCTGGCGCCGCTGCTGGCCGCACCCTAACCCTCACACAGGACGAATTCGATGAGCGACGCACAGCAACCGGTATTCCAGATCCAGCGGATGTACCTGAAGGACCTGTCGCTGGAGATCCCGCATGCGCCGAGGATCTTTCTGGAGACCCAGCAGCCGACCGTCGAGATCCAGCTCGACACCAGCGCCGAGCAGCTCGGCGACGGGATCTACGAGATCGGCGTGACCGCGACCGTCACCACCAAGGTCGGCGCCGACAACAAGACCGTGTTCCTGGTCGAATCGAAGCAGTCCGGCATCTTCGAGATCCGCAACATTCCGCAGGAGCAGATGGAGGTCGTGCTGAACATCGTCTGCCCGAACATCGTCTATCCGTACCTGCGCGCGAACGTCGCCGACCTGATCCTGCGGGCGGGCTTCCCGCCGATCCACTTGGCCGAGATCAACTTCGAGGCGCTGTACCAGCAGCGGCTGGCACAACAGCAGCAACAGCAGCAGTCGCAGATCGGGCAGCAGCCGGGCGGTGCAGCCGACGGCGGCCCGTCGGGAATCATTCTGCCGGGGCGCATGCAATGAACGCCGCGCGCCGCGCCGTCGCTGCCCGCCGGGTGTCGCTTGCCGGCGCGCGCGCCGGGGTCGCGGTCGCGCTGATTGCGCTGGCCGGCGCGTTCGCGCCGCTGCACGCGCAGACCGCGGGCGCCGCGCCCGAGTTCCGCTCGATCGGCACGCCGGCGGCGGTGCTGTACGACGGGCCGTCGCTGAAGGCGCGCAAGATGTTCGTCGCGCCGCGCGGGATGCCGGTCGAGGTGCTGTCGATCGTCGGCCAGTGGGTCAAGGTGCGCGACCAGGCGGGCGACATCGTGTGGATCGAGCGCAAGGACCTGGCCGACCGGCGCACGGTGATGGCGCTGGCGAACGTCTACGTGCGCTCGGGCGCGCAGGACTCGGCGCCGATCGCGTTTCAGGTCGAGCGCGGCGTGATGCTCGAGCTCGTCGACACGACCGCGGTCGGGGGCTTCGTGCCGGTGCGCCACCGCGACGGTTCGACCGGCTGGGTTCGCGTCGGCGAGGTCTGGGGCTACTGAGCGCAAGGCGCCAGCCGATGCGCATCGCGATCCTGGGCGCGGGCGCCTGGGGTACGGCGCTGGCGCGGCATGCCGCGCAACGGCATCCGGTGCTGCTGTGGGATCGCGATCCGGCGCGCGCCGCCGAGATCGCGGAACGGCGCGAGAACCTCAAGTATCTGCCCGGCGTGACGCTGCCTGCGGCGCTCGACGCGACTGCGGATCTGTCGCGCGCGCTGGCGTTCGCCGGCGCCGACCGCGGGCTGCTGGTGCTGGCGACGTCGGTGGCCGGCGTGCGCCCGGTGGCGTCGCAGCTCGCTCGCCGCGCCGCCGTGGCCGATCCGCCGCCGCTTGCGCTGCTGTGCAAGGGGCTCGAGGCCGACACGGGGCTGCTGCCGCATCGGGTCGTCGCGGAGGCGTGGCCGGGCGTGCGCTGCGGCACGCTGTCGGGTCCGAGCTTTGCGCAGGAGGTCGCCGCCGGGCTGCCGGTGGCGCTGACGATCGCCGCCGACGATGCCGACGTCGCCGACCAGGTGCTCTCTGCGTTTCATGCCGGTCCGGTGCGGATCTACCGCAGCGCCGATCTGATCGGCGTCGAGGTGGCCGGCGCGCTGAAGAACGTGATGGCGATCGCCACCGGCATCAGCGACGGATTGGGGCTGGGGCTGAACGCGCGCGCGGCGCTGCTGACGCGCGGGCTGGCCGAGATCGCGCGCTTCGGGCTCGCGCTGGGTGCGCGCGCCGACACGTTCATGGGCTTGTCGGGCGTGGGCGACCTGGTGCTCACCTGCACCGGGGATCTGTCGCGCAATCGGCGCGTGGGGCTGCAGATCGCGCGCGGCGAGCCGCTGCCGAAGATCCTCGATGCGCTCGGGCATGTCGCCGAAGGCGTCGCGTGCTGCCGCGCAGTCGATGCCGAAGCGCGCCGGCTGAACGTCGAGATGCCGATCACGGCCGCGGTCGCCGCGGTGCTGTTCGAGAAGCGCTCGCCGCGCGATGCCGTCGCGGCGTTGCTGGCGCGGGAACCGAAATCCGAATCGTGAGCTGCCGATGAAAGGACAGGGCGTTCGGGATCCGGCGCTGGTCGGCGCGGTCGCCACCGGCGACGATCCGCCCGGGCCGCGGGTGTGCGTGTTCTGCGGCGCGAAGAACGGCCGCTCGCCGCGCTTCACCGAGCTGGCGCGGCGCACCGGCGATGCGTTCGCCAAGCGCCGCTGGACGCTGGTCTATGGCGGCGGCAGCGTCGGGATGATGGGTGCGCTCGCCGAAGGCACGCTCGCCGCCGGCGGCGCTGCGATCGGCGTGATTCCGGACGTGCTGATGCGCCGCGAGGTCGGCCACACCGGCTTGACGCGGCTGGAAGTCGTCGCCGACATGGCCAGCCGCAAGACGCGGATGATCGAGCTGTCCGACGCGTTTCTCGCGCTGCCCGGCGGTTTGGGCACGCTCGACGAGTTGTTCGAGGTGCTGACGCTGCGGCAGCTCAAGCAGCACGACAAGCCGATCGTGCTGCTGTCCGACGACGGGTACTGGGACGCGCTGGTCGCCGCATGCGCCAACGGCGTTCGCAACGGACTGATTGCGGCCGGCGACCTGGCGGTGATGGACGTCGTGCCGACGCTCGATGCCGCGATCGAGCGGCTTGCCGCCGTGCTCGCCCGGCCCGCGTAGCCGTTTTTCAGCCGCCGCCGGCGAATCCCTGCTGGCGCCACGCCTCGTAGACGACGACTGCAACCGCGTTCGACAGGTTCAGGCTGCGGTTGCCCGCGCGCATCGGCAGCCGCAGCCGCTGCGATGCATCGAACGACGCGAGGATCGGCGGCGGCAGCCCGCGCGTCTCGGAGCCGAACACGAGCCAGTCGCCGGGCGCGAACGCGGCGCGGTCGAAACGCAGCGTGCCCGAGGTCGTCACCGCGAACATTCGCGCCGGCCGCTCGGCGTCGAGCAGCGCCTGCCAGCTCGGATGCACGCGCAGCGACGCGTACTCGCGATAGTCGAGCCCGGCGCGCCGCAGCCGCGCATCGTCGATCGCGAACCCCAGCGGCTCGACCAGGTGCAATGCGGCGCCCGCGTTCGCGCACAGCCGGATCACGTTGCCGGTGTTCGGCGGGATCTCCGGATGCACGAGCACGACGTTGAACATGGCGCAGCGTCACTCGCGGCCGTCACGGCGTTCGCGCGACGACCAGGTTCACGACCTGCGCGGCGCCCGCTTCCTTCAGCGTGCGCGCCGCCTCGGCCAGCGTCTGGCCGGTCGTCATCACGTCGTCGACGACGCCCACGCGCAGTCCTGCGACCGGGCGCGTGCATGCGAAGCACCCGCGCAGGTTCTCGCGCCGGTGATCGAGCCCCAGGCTCGACTGGCGCGGCGTGTCGCGCACGCGCCGCATCGCGTGCATCCACAGCGGCGGAAACGGCGGCCGGATCTCGCTGGGCGCCCGCCAGCGCGCCTGGCGCTCGAGCGAGCGCGCGATCTCGGCCGCCTGGTTGAAGCCGCGCTGCGCGAGCCGCTCGGGCGCCAGCGGAATCGGGATCAGGCAATCGAGCGCCGGCTCTTCGCCGGCGCCGGCCCAGCGCGTCAGCAGCAGCCCGCCCAGGCACCGCGCCAACCCGACCTGGCGGCCGAACTTCAGCGCGGTGATCACCCGATCGAGCGGCGGCGCGTAGTCGGCCGCGGCGAGCGTCGCGTCGAACGGCGGCGGCTCGACGCGGCATGCGGTGCATACCGGATGCGGCTCGCCGTCGTGCCACCCCGGCGCGTGCGGGCGCGCGCACACCGGGCAGCGGCGCCGGCCGCCGCCGGGCAGCGCGAGCAGGCAGGCGCCGCACATCGCCGCCGGCGGCTCGCCGTCGAGCGGCGCATCGCACAGCACGCAGTGCAGCGGCAGCAGCGCGTTCCAGAACCGGCGCAACCGCGTTGCGCCGCGCGGGATCAGGTAGCGGCCGAGCGCATCGATCATCAGTGCAGAGCCTCGTCGGTGACCGGGGTACATGATCGCAGCAGTCGTATACTTTCGCGCCCATGCTTAAGCCGCCCGGACTAGACCGTATGGCCGTGCGACGCCAGTTCGGCCGGCGCACGGCCGAGCCGGATGCGGCCGATTTCCTGCTGCGCGAGATCGAGCGGCGCATGTTCGAGCGCATGCAGCTGATCCGCGCGGCGCCGGCGCGCGTGCTCGACGTCGGCTGCGGGCTGGGCGCCGGCACCCGCGCGCTGGCCGCGCGGTACGCCGACGCGCAGGTGATCGGCATCGATTC
>DATLGW010000673.1:0-1785 GCA_035540315.1 Burkholderiaceae bacterium
AGCAGGTTGCGGACCGTCTCCTTGCCCAGGTAATGGTCGATCCGCAGGATCGACTCTTCATCGAATGCCCGATGCAGCGTCGCCGACAGCGCGCGCGCCGATGCCAGGCTGCGGCCGAACGGTTTCTCGAGCACGACCCGCGCGCCGGCAGCGCAACCCGATGCCGCCAGCCCGTCGACGACCGCACCGAACATGCTCGGCGGAATCGCGAGGTAGTGCACCGGATGGCGCGCATCGCCGAGTTCCGAGCGCAGCCGGCGGTAGGTCGCGGGATCCTCGTAGTTGCCGGGAACGTAGCGCAGCAAGTCCGCCAGCCGCGCGAACCGCGATTCGTCGACCGGCTTTCCCTGTGCCTGCAGGCTCTCGCGCGCGCGCTCAATCAGATGCTCGCGGCTCAGTCCTTCGCGCGCGACGCCCACCACCGGCACCCGCAGCCGTCCGTTGGCGGCCATTGCGAACAGGCTGGGGAAGACCTTCTTGAACGCCAGGTCGCCGGTGACGCCGAACAGCACCAGCGCGTCGGATTGCACCGCGGCTGGCGTCGGATCGGTTGCGGCACTGATCACGGACCGGAGGCCGAAGCGGCCTAGAACGGGATGTCGTCGTCCATCTCGTCGAAGCTCTGGGCCTTCTTCGCCCCCGATCCCTGCGGTCGACCGCCACCCGCGCCGGATGGCTCGCGCTGCGCGCCGCCGCCGCTGTCGCCCGAATCGTGCATCCCGCTGCCCTCGCGCGACCCGAGCATCTGCATCACGTCGGCGACGATCTCGGTCGTGTAGCGGTCCTGGCCTTCCTTGTCCTGCCACTTGCGGGTCTTCAGCCGACCTTCGACATAGACCGAACGGCCTTTCTTCAGGTACTCGCCCGCGATCTCGGCGAGCCGATTGAAGAACACGACCCGGTGCCACTCGGTCTCCTCGCGCCGCTCGCCCGAGGCCTTGTCCTTCCACGTCGACGTGGTCGCGATCGTCACGTTGCAGATCGCAGCGCCGTCGGGCGAGTAACGCGTCTCGGGATCTCGCCCCAGGTTGCCGATCAGGATCACCTTGTTCACGGACGCCATCGTCATTGCTCCTCGAGCTGCGTTTTCGGTCGGCCCCAGCGCGTCGCGCCGTGCGCCACCAGGAACCATGTTGCCATCAAAGCGGCGCTGAAGCCGAACACCGCCGCTGCCCCCCATCGCGCCGCGATCCAGCCGCCGGCGAGTCCGCCGGCGAATAGCCCCAGCGACTGCGTGGTCGTATAGACGCCCAACGCGGTGCCGCGCGCGTCGGCAGGCGCCAGCCGCGACACCAGCGACGGCAGCAGCGCCTCGAGCAGATTGAACCCGACGAAGAACGCCAGCAGCAAGACCGTGAACAGCACTAGGCTGCGCGGCTCGATCGCATAGCCGACCGACACCGCGAGCAGCACGACGATCGACGTCAGGAACACCAGCCGCAGCCGGCCGTTGCGCTCCGCCCAGTTCAACGGCGGCATCATCACTGCGAACGACACCAGCACCACCGGAAGGTAGACCTTCCAGTGCTGCGCCAGCGGCAGCTCGAGACGTTCGACCAGCGCGACCGGCAGCACGACGAACATCGCCATCATCGCCAGGTGCAGCGCGAAGATGCCGTAATTCAGCCGCATCAGATCCGAGTCGAGCAGCACGTGCCGCAGCGGCGTGCGGCGCCGCCCGTCGCCGGCCGCCGGCGTGGCCGCCGGGCTGGCGGCCGGCACGGCGAACGCGACCAGCGCGATGCCGCCGAGCGCCAGCGCGCCGGTGACCGCGAAGATCCCGCC
>DATLGW010000674.1:0-5950 GCA_035540315.1 Burkholderiaceae bacterium
GTCGAAGGCCACTGCCATCTGATGGAGGGCGCGTTCTGGCGCCACAGCTACTGCGGCTTCTTCGAGCGGATGGATCCGGGCGGGACGGTGTGGCTGGGGGTCGGTTCGATCGATGCCGTGATCGCGCGGCTGCAGACGGCGCAGGCGGCACTCGCCGATCCCGCCGCGGCGCTGGTCGGCTGGGGCTTCGATCCGATCCACTACGGCAGCCGCCGGCTGGTGCGCGCCGACCTGGACCGCGTCAGCGCGGCGCGGCCGGTCGTGCTCGCGCACGCGAGTGGCCACATCCTGAACGCGAACAGCGCGGCGCTCGAGCGGGTCGGGCTGCTGCGGACCGGCATCGAGCACGCCGGAATCGAGCTCGGCGCCGACGGACTGCCGACCGGCGAGCTCAAGGGCCCGGATGCAATGGCTGCCGTCGCCGCGAGCGTCGGCCTGGATCGCGCGGTGCTCGCCGCCGACGAACCCGCAGTTCGCGAATTCGCGCGGCTTTGCGTGCGCACCGGCGTGACCACCGCGACCGACCTCGCCAGCCCGCTGCCCGACGAAGCGGTCGAGCTGTTGCTGTCGTTGACCGGCCAGCCCGGATTCCCGGTGCGGATCGTCCCGCTGCTGCGGCTGCTCGCGCAACCGGTGTCGGAGACGATCCGGCGGGCGGCCGCGCTGCGCGAGCGCAGCACCGACCAGCTGCGGCTGGGCCGCGTGAAGATCGTCGCCGACGGCTCGATCCAGGGGTTCTCGGCGCGTCTGCGCTGGCCCGGCTACTACAACGGCGCGCCGAACGGGCTGTGGTACGTGGCGCCGGAAACGGTGCTGCGCGCCTATCGCGAGGCGCTGCATGCGAACGTGCAGATCCACACGCACACGAACGGCGACGAAGCGACCGACCTTGCGCTCGACTGCATGGAGCAGGCGCTGCGCGAGACGGCCGGGCCCGATCACCGGTTCACGCTGCAGCACTGCCAGCTCGCCGATGCCGCGCAGTTTCGCCGGATCAAGGCGCTCGGCATGGCGGTGAACCTGTTCGCGAACCATCACTACTTCTGGGGCGATCAGCACCGGACGATGACGGTGGGTCCCGACCGGGCCGAGCGGATGAATGCGTGCGCGACCGCGCTGGCGACCGGAGTGCCGTTCTCGATCCACTCGGACGCGCCGGTGACGCCGCTGTCGCCGCTGTTCACTGCCTGGTGCGCGGTCAACCGGCGCACGGCCAGCGGACATCTGCAGGGCGGGCACGAGCGGATCGCAGTCGGCGATGCGCTGCGCGCGATCACGATCGGCGCGGCCTACACGCTGCACCTGGACGGCGAGGTCGGCTCGATCGAAACCGGCAAGCGGGCCGACTTCGCGGTGCTCGACGACGACCCGTACGAGGTCGCGCCCGATTCGCTGAAGGACGTCCGCGTGTGGGGCACCGTTCAGGGCGGGCGGGTGTTCGCCGCCGCCGACGCATGACGCTCGATGCAAGCCCGCGCCTGGCCATGCAGGCGCCGGCGTTGCCTGCGATCGTCATCGGCGGCTACCTCGGATCGGGCAAGACGACGCTGGTGAACCGGCTGCTGCGCGCGGCCAACGGCGAGCGGCTCGGCGTGCTGGTCAACGATTTCGGCGACGTCGCGATCGACGCTGCGCTGATCGAAGCGCGCGACGGCGACGTGCTGTCGCTCGCCGGCGGTTGCGTGTGCTGCAGCTTCGGTGCCGACCTGGTCGGCGCGCTGCGCACGCTGGCGCAGCGCGACCCGCCGGTGGACCGGATCGTGATCGAGACCAGCGGCGTCGCGCTGCCGCGCGCGGTCGCGCAGACCGCGCGACTGGCGCCGGCGATCGCCGTCGAAGCGATCATCGTGATCGCCGACGGCGAGACGGTCCGCCGGCGCGCGCGAGACCGCTACATCGGCGAGATGGTGCTGCAGCAGCTGCGCGAAGCCGATCTGATCGTGCTGAACAAGCTCGACCTGGTTGCTGCGGCGGGCGAGTCGTCCGATGTCGAGGCCGTGCGAACCTGGCTGCAGCAGATCGCCGCCGGCGTGCCGATCGTCGACGCGACCCATGCCGATGTCGCGCCGGCGCTGGCGCTCGAGCCGCCGGCCGCGGCCGCGGCGCGCGTCACCGACGCGGCGCTGTCGCCGTTGCGGCGGCGATCGATGCGGATCTCGAACGGGGGCAACATGCCGGCGGCGGAGCGCTTCGATTGCGCGACGCTCGACTGCGGATCCGGGGTCGACGTGGCCGCGCTGGCGGGCACGCTGGTCGAGCCGATCTACGGCGTGCTGCGCGCGAAGGGCATCGTCCGTGATCGCAGCGGCGCCTGGCATGCGATCCAGACCGTCGGCGCACGCGCCTGCATATCGCAGCCGCCGTCGGCTTCGGATCCTCGGGCCGGCCGGCTGGTCGTGATCGGATTGCGGGGCCGGCTCGACGTGCCGGCACTCGCGCGCGCGATCGGCGTCGCGCCCGGCTGACGCAGCGCACCCTCGCGGCCCGCCGCCAGTTTCAGCGGCGATCGCGCGGCCACAGCCACGCTGCGCCGCGCACGCCGGAGGAGTCGCCGTGGCGGCTTCGCAGCAGCGGCGTATCGATCGCCTCGTTGCAGAACACGTGCGACTGCCAAAGCTGCGGCACCCGCTCGTACAGCGTTTCGATGTGGCTCAACCCGCCGCCGACCACGATCGCGTCGGGATCGAGCATATTGATCAGCGTCGCCAGCGAGCGCGCCAGCCGCTCGACCCAGCGATCGAGCGTCGCGGCAGCCGCCGGCTCGCCGGCCTGCGCCGCCGCCAGCAGCTGCGGCACCGAGTCGGCAGCGGCGCCGCTGCGGCGATGATCGGCCAGCAGCGCGGGGCCGCACAGCCAGGTCTCGATGCAACCGTCGCGGGCGCACCAGCAGCGCGGTGCGGCAAACTCGCTCGCGCGCGGCGCCGGCAGCGGGTTGTGCCCCCATTCGCCGGCGATCCGGTTGCGCCCGCTCCAGCTCGCGCCGTCGATCGCGATGCCCGCGCCCACGCCGGTGCCCAGGATCACGCCGATCACCAGCCGCTGCCCCGCGGCGGCGCCGTCGACCGCCTCCGACACGGCGAGGCAGTTCGCGTCGTTGTCGATCCGCACCGGGCGCTGCAGTGCCTGCTGCAAGTCGGCCAGCAGCGGCTGTCCGTTCAGCCAGGTCGAATTCGCATTGCGCACCGTACCGGTGCGGGGCGACAGCGATCCCGGAATCCCGATTCCGACGCTGTCGAATCGACCCAGCCGGCGTTCGCCGTCGCGCACCAGCGCTGCGATCGCCGTCAGCGTCGCAGCGTAATCGTCGCGCGGCGTGGGCACGCGATGGCGCAGGCGAAAAGCGCCGTCGGAATCGAGCGCCGCGATCTCGATCTTGGTGCCGCCCACATCGATGCCGGCGCGCAAGCCCGTTCGGATCATCGCCGGTGGGGTGACGGTTGCAGTCGAACCGGCATCGGACTAGCGTTACGTTCTGGCGCTGCGTTCGCGATGGAACCGGTCGACGGCATCCGCAAGCACGGCTTTCGCAAGTGGTACGAGCGAAAGCTGATCGAGAGCCACCTGTACCTGGTGGCGTTCCTGCTCGCGCTGCTGATGGTCGGCAGCGGCATGGAGCTGATCCTGACGCGCGTCGGAACCGCGGACCTGTTCATCGACGTGGCGCTGATCGCCGGCGGCGGTGCGCTCGCCTGGCATGCATGGCGCCGCTACGCGACGCTGATGCTGGTCGCGCAGCAGGTGAGCCGCCAGGCCGAATGCCCCGGGTGCAAGCGGTTCGGGTTCGCGCTCGATCCGGACGAAGCGGTGGTGCGCCGCGCGATCGCGCATCAGCAGCTGGCAGCGCGCTGCCGCAAGTGCGGGCGCGGCTGGCAGATCGACGCCGCTGACTGATCGGCGCCGTATCGGCGGCGGCGGGGCGGGCATTCGGTGACTCGCCGCTACGTCTTCGCGATCGCTGCGGCGGCGGCCAGCGCCGTCATGTTGACGATTCGCCGTACCGTGCTGGCCGGGTTCAGGATGTGGACCGGCTGCGCGGCGCCGAGCAGGATCGGGCCGACGGTGACGCCGCGGCCGCCGGTGACCTTCAGCACGTTGAACAGGATGTTCGCCGAGTCCAGGTTCGGCATCACCAGCAGGTTCGCCGAACCGGAGAACGTCGAGTCCAGCATGAACGTGCGCCGGATGTCTTCCGACAGCGCGGCGTCGCCCTGCAGCTCGCCCTCGGCCTCGACCTGCGATGCGATCCGGCGGAACTGCTCGAACGCCGCCCGCATCTTCTGCGCCGACGGCAGGTCGCTCGAGCCGAAGATCGAATGCGACAGGAACGCGACTTTCGGGTGCACGCCGAAATGCAGCATCACGTCGGCGGCCATCTTCGCGATCTCGGCCAGCTGCTCGGCGGTCGGGTCCGGGTTGACGAACGTGTCGGTGATGAACAGCGTGCGCTCGGCCAGCATCAGCGCGTTCAGCGTCGCGAAGCAGCTCGCGCCTTCGGCAAGCCCGATCACGTCGCGAACGTGCTCGAGGTGCCCCTCGAAACGCCCGACCAGGCCGCAGATCATCGCGTCGGCATCGCGGCGGCGCACCATCATGGCGCCGATCGTCGTCGTCGAGCGCCGCAGCGCCGACTTCGCCATCTCGGGCGTCATGCCGCGGCGCGCCATCAGCCGGTGATAGTCGGTCCAGTAATCGCGGTAACGCGGATCGTCCTCGGGATTGACGACGTCGAAATCGCGGCCGGGCGCGATCCGCAGTCCGGCTTTCTCGATCCGCGTTGCGATCACCTGCGGGCGTCCGATCAGGATCGGCCGCGCGAGCCGCTCGTCGATCGCGACCTGCACCGCGCGCAGCACCCGCTCGTCCTCGCCTTCGGCGTATGCGACCCGTTTGGGCTCGCCCTGCGCGGCCGCCTCGAACACCGGCCGCATGAACAGCCCCGTGTGCGTGACGAAGCGCGTCAGCGAGCGGCGGTACGTCTCGAGATCGGCGATCGGCCGCGTCGCCACGCCCGACGTTTCGGCAGCCCGCGCGACCGCCGGCGCGATCCGCAGGATCAGCCGCGAATCGAAGGGCTTCGGAATGATGTAGTCGGGCCCGAACGCCAGCTCCTGTCCGGGGTACGCGGCGGCGACCTCGTCGCTGATCTCGGATTTCGCGAGCGCGGCGATTTCCTTTACACACGCGAGCTTCATCTCGTCGGTGATCCGGGTCGCGCCGGCATCGAGCGCGCCGCGGAAGATGTACGGGAAGCACAGCACGTTGTTGACCTGGTTCGGGTAGTCCGAGCGTCCGGTCGCGATGATGCAGTCGGGCCGAACCTGTTTCGCCACCTCGGGCCGGATCTCGGGCTCGGGATTCGCGAGCGCGAGGATGATCGGCTGCCGCGCCATCGTCGCGACCATCTCGCCGGTCAGCACTCCCGGCGCCGAGCAGCCGAGGAACACGTCGGCGCCGCGGACCGCATCGGCCAGCGTGCGGGCGTCGGTGCGGCGGCAGTAGCGGCGCTTGGACTCGTCGAGCGCATCGGCGCGCTCGGCGTGCAGCACGCCCTTCGAATCGACGACCAGGATGTTCTCCGCCGACATGCCGAGCCCGACCATCACGTCCAGGCAGGCGATCGCCGCGGCGCCGGCGCCCGACGACACCAGCCGGACCTGCTCGATCCGCTTGCCCACCAGCTCGAGCCCGTTCAGCAGCGCCGCGGCCGAGATGATCGCGGTGCCGTGCTGGTCGTCGTGGAACACCGGAATGTTCATCCGATCGCGCAGCTTGCGCTCGATGTAGAAGCACTCCGGCGCCTTGATGTCCTCGAGGTTGATGCCGCCCAGCGTCGGCTCGAGCGCCGCGATGATCTCGATCAGCCGGTCCGGATCCTTTTCCGCGAGCTCGATGTCGAACACGTCGATGCCGGCGAACTTCTTGAACAGGCAGCCCTTGCCTTCCATCACCG
>DATLGW010000675.1:0-6778 GCA_035540315.1 Burkholderiaceae bacterium
GCAGATGATCGCGGGGGCGTCCGCGCTGCTGATCGCGCGCGCGCTGCTCGCGCCGCCGCCGCTGTCGTCGTCCGACGGCGAGGCGGCGAGCCTGCGCTTCGGGCTGCAGGCCGCGGCGCTGTCGGGGGCGATCGCGCTGGCGACGTTCGTGTGGTCGTGGATGGAGCTGCCCGCCGAACTGGACCCGAAGGCGTATTACGAGATGCTGTTCTGGGGCCCCGGCCACGTCGTGCAGTTCACTTGGACGCTGCTGATGCTGGTCGGCTGGCTGTGGCTGTCGGGGCTGGTCGGGGCGGCGGTCCCGCTGACGCCGCGGATGGCGACGGTGCTGTTCGCGATCGGATTGTCCGGCGCGCTGATCGCGCCGCTGATCTACCTGAACTGGCCGGTGATCTCGGTCGAGCACAACCGGATGTTCACGTGGCTGATGCGCTTCGGCGGCGGGCTCGCAATCCTGCCGCTGGCGATGGCGATCACGATCGGACTGCTGCGCGCGCCGGCGACCACGGGCTCGCAGCGCCCGATGCGCGCTGCGCTGATCGTGTCGATGACGCTGTTCGCGATCGGCGGCGCGATCGGCTTCACGATCAAGGGCAGCGACGTGCGGATCCCGGCGCATTACCATGGCTCGATCGTCGGGGTCACGCTGGCGCTGATGGGACTGGCGTACGCGATCGCGCCGCGGTTGAGCGGTCGTTCGCTGAACTGGCGGCTCGCCGAGTGGCAGGTCTACCTGTACGGCGCCGGGCAACTGCTGCACATCATCGGTCTGGTCTGGTCGGGAGGACACGGCGTGCAGCGCAAGGTCGCCGGCTCCGAACAGGTGCTCGACACGATCGGCCAGGCTGCCGGCATGGGACTGATGGGTCTGGGCGGGCTGATCGCGGTCGTCGGCGGCGTGTTGTTCGTGGTCGCGATGGCCGGCGTGCTGCCGCCAGCGCGATTCGCAACCGCCGCGGGCACGGCGCGCGGGGCGCGCACCGGACCCGCCTCGCTACCGGAGCAGCGCCGGTGACTTTGCCGCGCGTGCTGCTGGCGATCACGGTCGTGCTGCTGTTCGCGATCACGACGACCAGCGCGCACATCCGGCTGTCGCCGGCCGACGCCGCGGAGCTCGTTCTCGTGCGCGGGCTGCATCGCATCGTCGCGACCGTCGCCGGCGTATGGCTGCTGGTGCTCGTCGCGCTCGCGTGGTCGGATCTTCGCAGCGTGCCGCAGCGGATCGCGTTGATCTCGCTGGTCGTGCTCGCGGGCTTGCTCGCGTGGCTGGGGTTGGTGACCCCGTCGGAGCTGCCGGCAGTGACGCTCGCGAACCTCCTGGGAGGCATGGCGATGCTAGCCCTCGCCGCGGCGCTGCACGGCGCAGTCGGCGGAGTCGAGCCGAGCGCCTCGATGCGACGACCACCCCGATCGTTGATCCGCTGGCAGGCGGTCGCGATCGGCGCGGTGCTGCTGCAGATCGGCTGGGGCGGCATGATCGCGGCGCGCGGCGCGGCAGCGGCGTGCGCCGATGCGCCGCTTTGCGGCACCGCATGGATCGGTACCGACAGCGGCTGGGCGGTGCTCGACCCGTTTCGCGGCTCACTCGACGACGTTGCGGCGCAAGCCGTGGCCCACGGCCAGCGCGCGCTGCACGCGATCCACCGACTGCTGGGCATCGCGACGGTCGCAGCGGTCGCGTATGCGGCGCTGCGCACCCTCGGAACCGGCGTCGCCCGCACCTGGAGCCTGGTGGCGCTGGCGAGCGTCGCGGTGCAGCCGCTTCTGGGAGCCGGGATTGCATCGGGGCTCGACACCCCGATGCTGATGCTCGCGCACAACGTGACCGCGGCGCTGGTGCTGTCGTCGCTGTCGGTGGCCGCGGGAGCATCCGCGGCCGCCGCCGGCGCCAGCGACCGGCTGCGGCGTTCGGATCGTCGGTTCGAGGCCCCGCGGGCCCGTCGAGCCCGCAGTTTGCAACGACGCGCTTCAGGAGACGCGACATGAACCACCGCACGACACTCGCCACCGCCGCCTTCCTCGCGCTGGGCCTCACGGCCGCAGTGCCGGCACGCGCGCAGCTCGACAACGCACAGGCCGACCAGCTGATGAAGAAAGCGGCGTGCAACGCGTGCCACACGGTCGACAAGAAATCGATCGGACCGACGTACAAGGACGTCGCCGGCAAGTACAAGGGCGACGCGAACGCGGCTGCGCTGCTCGCGAAGAAGGTCCGCGAAGGCGGCGTCGGCAACTGGGGCAAGATCCCGATGCCGCCGAACCCCGCAGCAAGGATCTCCGACGACGAGATCAAGCGGCTGGTCGAATGGATCCTGAAACGGTGAACCTCCCGCGGGAGCCCTATGGGCTTCAAGGCTGCATGGCGGGGCAAGGAGCCGCTGTGGCGGGTCTTCGAGCCGGGGGCAACACAGGCGAACCCTCATGCGCGTTGCTGCGCTCTACCGTTATCCGCTCAAGGGCTTCACGTCCGAACCGTGCGAGACGCTGACGATCTTGCCGAATGGGCGACCCGTCGGCGATCGTGTGCTCGGGTTGCGCCTCGCGACCGCGACGGCCGCCGACGACGCTTGGGGCACGAAGACGTCGCGTTATCAGGACGACGAATGCGGGTTCACCACGCTGCACAGCCGGGAGAGCGTGAAGTCGGTCGGCGCGGCGGCAGGACAGCCGCAGATCGACGAATGCCGCTTCGGCTCGAATATCGCGATCGAAGGTGCGGCGGCGTCGGACGAGCAGCACTCGATCGGCCGCCGGATCCGGATCGGCGAGGTCGAATTCGAGGCTGTCGCGGCGAAAGGCCGCTGCCTGGCCACGCACGTGAATCCGGCCACCAGGTCGTGTGATCTGCCCGTGATGCGTATGCTGCTGCGCGCTTTCCCGGCTGACCGACCGGTGTTCGCGATTGCACTGCGTGCCCGGGGCTCGGGCGGCCGGATCCGTCTCGGCGAGACAGTGACGGTCATTGAACGCTGAAGAATCCATGCTGCCGCAACCGGCCACGCTGCTGTTCCAGCCGCTGCGCCTGCTGCCCAACGCGCTGCTCGGGCAGACGATGTTGCGCCTGCTCAACCAGGCACTGGCGCCGCTGCACGCCGCGGGCGACCTCGACTTCCTTCGCGAACGCGCACTGGCGGTGAAGGTCGACGATCTCGAGCGGACGTGGTGCTTCACCGTGAACGACCGCGGGATCGCGCTCGAGCCGCAAGCGTGCCCGGACGCCGTGATCGCCGGGCGCGCTCGCGACCTGCTGATGCTGGCGAGCCGCAGAGAGGATCCGGACACGTTGTTCTTCAAGCGCCGTCTGCGCATCGAAGGCGACACGGAGCTCGGTCTGCACGCGAAGCACGTGCTGGATGCCGTCGAGTTGACGGATTTGCCGTCGCCGCTGCGGTGGGCGCTGCAGGCAAGCGCAGACGTGGTCGCTCGATTGCCGTGACACGCTGCGGCACGCGCGGCCGCCCTCAGCCCGCGAGCCGCAGCATGCCGGGCTGTCCGTGCCAGTAGCCGTTGCACGTTGCCGCCGGCACCGGCTGCGTCGGCGTCGACCCGTCGAGCCGTTGTCGCAGCGCAGCGATCGCAGCTTCGGTGCTGCCGTCCAGCTGCGGGCTGACTCGGAACGTGCTCACGCCCAGCGCCCGCAGATCGGTCCACTCGTCGATCAGGCTGTAGACGCGGCCCGACTGCGTCTGAATGCCATTCAGCGTGAGAAAGTCGCTGCCTTCCTGCGTGCGTATCGCAATCCCGTCGGGGTGGTCGCGACACCGCAGCTGGCAGTCGTCCTTGGGAAGGTTGTAGTACCTCGCGGTGAAACAGCGGGCCGAATACGCGAGCGGCAAGCGTCCATATCCGAATACCTCGGTCTGCACCGCCAGCTCGCGGGCACGCGCCGCCTCGATCAGATCGGCCAGCAGGCTGCGCGACATCTCGCTCGGTACGACCCAGCGTTGCAGCCCGAGCTTGACGAGCCGCGCCAGCGTCGCGGCACTGTAAATATTGATCCCGGGCCCGGCGACGAACGGCATGCGGCGTTCCGACAGAAGCCGCACCGCCGCCAGGTCGTTCGCCTCGACCAGGAACTCGCCGTTGTCGCACAGTTGCCGGACCGCGTTCAGCTCCGATCCCGCCTCGATCAGCGTCAGCGTCGAAAGCACCGCCTGCCTGCCGCTCGCGGCGATCCCGCGTGCCAGTTCGAACCAGTCGGCCACGCGCAGCTCGCGCCGCTTCGAACAGACGGTTTCGCCGACGTACAGCACGTCCAGCGGCTGCGCGAGCATCCGCTCGTAGAACGCCATCACCGACTCGCGTGGCCAAGAGTACGACACGGGTCCCAGGGCGATTCTCATCGGCAGCTCCTCATCAAGCCATCCGCGCTTCGGCTGAGCTTCGACGCACGTCCGTGCTCCAGCCCGCCCGCTACTGCCATGGCCGGTGGTAGGCCCCGAGCGTTGTCTGGCGGCCTTCCGAAACCGACGACAGCGCCTCGTCCCACTCCCTGCGCGCCGCGAACCCCGCAGGGTCGCGCCGGCAAGCATCGATCGCAGCGCGCCAGACGGCGGTGACCTGTGCGACGTAGGCCGGGCTGCGCTGGCGCCCCTCGATCTTGACGGCCTTCACGCCAGCCGCGACGAACTGCGGCAGCAGCGCCAGCGTGTTCAGGCTGGTGGGCTCCTCGAGTGCGTGATACGTCTTTCCGTCGACCACGAAGCGCCCCTTGCACAGCGTCGGATACCCAGCGTTTTCGTGGGCGCCGAAGCGATCGATCAGCACGCCGTTCAATCGTGCGTCCAGGCCGCGATCGGTCGTCTGCCAACGCACGGCGCTCGCCGGCGAGCACGCGCCGTTGCTGTTCGGCGACTCTCCGGTGATGTACGAGGAGAGCGTGCAGCGACCTTCGGCCATGATGCACAGCGAGCCGAAGCCGAAGACCTCGAGCGCCACCGGGCTGTCGGCGGCCAGCGCCTTCACCTGCGACAACGACAGCACGCGCGGCAGGACCGCGCGGCGGATCCCGAACTGTTCCCGGTAGAAGCGCAGCGCCTCGTGGTTCGTTGCCGACGCCTGCACCGACAGGTGCAGCGGCAACTGCGGATGCCGTTCGGCGGCGTAGCCGAGCACGGCGATGTCGGCAATGATCAGCGCATCGACGGCCAGCGCCGCCGCGGTATCGACTGCCTGCGTCCAGCGCTGCCATGCGGCGTCGCGGGCGTAGGTGTTGATCGCGACGAAAACGCGAACGCCCCGCCGGTGCGCATAGTCGATGCCTTGCTCGGCTCGTTCGCCGTTGAAATTCAGCCCGGCGAAATTGCGCGCGTTGGTATTGTCGCGAAAGCCGATGTAGACGGCGTTGGCGCCGTTGTCGACCGCTGCCTTCAGTGCCGGCAGACCGCCGGCAGGACATACGAGCTCCATGATGCCCTGCCCCCGAACGCCCTGGAATCCGTCGAATCTAGTTCAGCCGCTGCGACGGCGCCTTGACGCGCATCAAGGGCGACGGGCGCGCCGGGCCGAACCGACCGGGTCGCGGCGGCGGCTCACAGCGCGAACGCGATCTTGCGGAAGTGGTAACCGAGAATCGACAGCTCGACCGCCGTGCGGAACTTGCTCGGTTGCGTTAGCAGCGTGGCACAGCACAGGCGCCAATATCCCGATCGACCCGCGTGTCGGACCCCCAGAAGCCACAACGACTTCACGAACGCTCGTGCATCGGCCGCGGACAATCGCCTGCTCGGTCCGCGCGGCTCGAAGCGGCGCAGGAACGTCGCGACGCGCCGGTAGTAGTTCGACGGCGCGTAGAGCCTGCGCATCAGCTCGCGGTATTGCGAGAGCACGTATTCCCGATCGAGGCGCGTCACGAAGTTCAGCGCGGCGTCGGTGTTGTTGCCACCGGTCTGCCCCAAGATGCGGCCCTCGCGCGCGAGCCGCCGATACAGCGCGGTCTCCGGCAGCGCCGTCAGCAGTCCGACCATCGCCGTGACGACCCCGCTTCGCTGGATGAATTCGAACTGCCGCGCGAAGATGTCCTGCGGGTCCGAATCGAAGCCGACGATGAACCCGCCCATGACCTCCAGACCCGCCCGCTGCAGGGTCCGGACCGAAGCGGCCAGGTCGCGCTTGCGGTTCTGCACCTTTCCGCACTCCTGCAGCCCTTGCAGCGACGGCGTCTCGATCCCCAGGAACACCTTCTTGAACCCTGCCTCGACCATCAGCTCGCACAGTTCCGCATCGTCTGCGAGATTGATCGACGCTTCGGTGAGAAAGCAGATCTTCGGCCGCACGCGCTTGCGCCACTCGGTCAGCGTCCGCAGCAGTCGCCTCGCGTGCTTGCGGTTGCCGATGAAGTTGTCGTCGACGACGAAGACCATGTCCTCCCAACCCGCGTCGCGCAGCGCGTCGAGCTCGCGCACGAGCTGTTCCGGCTCCTTGGTTCGCGGAACCCGGCCGTTCATCACGACGATGTCGCAGAATTCGCACTCGAACGGACAACCGCGCGAGAACTGCACGGGCATCGTCACGTAGTCGTTCGGATCGATCAGGTCCCACCGGGGTACCGGAGACTGGCGCACGTGGGGCCAGCTTCCCGCCCGATAGATCGGCTGCACGCTGCCGCGGCGCATGTCCTCGACCAGCTGCCCGATCACGCCTTCGGCTTCACCCAGGACGAAGTGCGCCACCTCCGGGAAGTCTCGGTAGCCGGTCGTGAACAGCGGCCCGCCGGCGACGACCGACGTCCCGAGCGCGACGCAGCGGGCGGCGACCTCGTGCGCCGACTGCTTGTGAA
>DATLGW010000676.1:0-8439 GCA_035540315.1 Burkholderiaceae bacterium
CGCAGCAGTTGTACGGCGTGCAGCCGGACCTGACGGTGTTCGGAAAAGTCATCGGCGGCGGCATGCCGGTGGGCGCATTCGGCGGTCCGGCGCACGTGATGGAGATGATGGCGCCGCTCGGTCCGGTCTATCAGGCCGGCACGCTGTCGGGCAATCCGATCGCGATGGCTGCCGGGCTGGCCACGCTGTCGCTGATCGACGAGCCGGGCTTCTTCGAACGACTGGGCCAGCGTTGCGGGCGCCTGGTCGACGGCTTGACGCAGGCGGCCGCGCGCCAGCGGGTGCCGTTCTGTGCGCGTCGTGTCGGCGGGCTCGCGGGGATGTACATGCTCGCGCAACCGCCGCGCAGCTATGCGCAAGTGATGACGCAGGACGTCGAGCGCTTCAAGCGCTTCTATCATCGGATGCTCGAGCAGGGAGTTTATTTCCCGCCGTCGCCGGTCGAAGCGTTTTTCTTCTCGTCCGCGCATACGGATGCGGACGTGGACGCGACGATCGACGCGGCAGCACGCGCGTTCGCCGAGATTGCCTGACGAATCGTGTCGACCGCCGCCACTCCCGGAGACGACGGCGCTGCGCAGCGCGGCGTGACGCCGGCGCCGCAGCGGTACCTGAACGTGCTGATCTTCGGCTGCGTGATCCTGCTGCTGTCGAACGGTGCGCGCTCCTCCTGGGGGCTGTTCCTGCCCGAGATGACCGTGGCGCGCGACTGGTCGCGCGAAACGTTCAGCTTCGCGGTCGCGATCCAGAACATCGTGTGGGGCGTCGCGGGCTCGCTGCTCGGCGCAATGGCCGACCGGCTCGGCGCGATGCGAACGCTGATCGTCGGTGCGGTGCTGTACGTGGCCGGGTTCATCGGCATGGCGTACGTGACCAGCGGCTTGGGGTTCGCGCTGACCGGCGGCGTGCTGGTGGGGATCGGGATCGGCGGCACGGCCTGGGGCATCGTGTTCGCCGCGGTCGGCAAGCTGGTGCCGCCGCAGCGGCGCACCTGGGCGTTCGCGATCGGCACTGCGTCAGCGTCTTTCGGCCAGTTCCTGTTCCTGCCGGCGACCGCCGAGGCGATTCGGCTGTTCGGCTGGCAGGGCGCCGTGCTCGCGCATGCGGCGGCGGTGGCGGCGATCGCGGTGCTCGCGCTCGGTATCCGCGGCGATCGCGAGGCGGCCACGTCGGCGCCCGCGGTCGTCAACGTGTCGGTTGCACCCCGTCATGCATTCGGCGACCGCAGCTTTCACCTGCTGTTCTGGGGCTACTTCGTCTGCGGCCTGCAGGTGGTCTTCATCGGGCTGCACCTGCCGGCGTACCTGACCGACCACGGCATGCCGATCGAGCTCGGCGCTCAGGCGATCGCGCTGGTCGGTCTGTTCAACGTGATCGGCTCGCTCGGCAGCGGTTGGATCGGCAGCCGCGTGTCGAAGAAATGGCTGCTGGCCGGCATCTATGTCGGCCGCTCGCTGGTGATGATCGCGTTTCTGGCGGCGCCGCTGAGCGCGGGATCGGTTTATCTGTTCTCGGCCGCGATCGGGCTGCTGTGGCTGTCGACGGTGGCGCCGACCAATGCGCTGGTCGGCCAGATCTACGGCGTGCGCCATCTGGGGCTGCTGGGCGGAATCGTGTTCCTCGGCCACCAGATCGGCAGCTTCCTGGGCGCGTGGCTCGGCGGGCGGATCTACGACCTGACCGGCTCGTACGATTGGGCGTGGGTGATGATCATCGCGTTCGGCGCGTTCGCGGCGCTGATGCACGCGCCGATCGACCAGACGCCGCTCGCGCGGCGGCGCCCGGCACTGGCCTCCTGATCCCTGCCGCGTGCGGGATCGCGCTCAGTGCAGCGTGGGCCGGCATGCCGGCTTGCGCCCGCGGAACAGCGTCTGCATGACCCGCGCGGTTCCCAGGTTCACCAGAGCCTGTCCGATCGTGTGCGCTTCGTCGGCGACGATATCGAGCGTGACGTCGGCACCGACGCCGCGCAGCCGCCGGTACGCTTGCGCGCCGAACGCCGACGGGACGACCGAATCGAACTCGCCGTGAATCAGATGCACCGTCGGGTCGATCCGATCGCCGCTGCGCGGCGTGCAGGCGAGCCGGCCGGCGTATGCGACCACGATCGCGAGCCGATCCGGACACGATCGCGCAAGCTCCAGCGCGACGGTCGCGCCTTGCGAGAATCCGACGACGATCGTGTCGGCGCTGGCGACCTTCAGCGAGCGCTGCAGCTGCTCGATCCGCGCGGCGACTCGGTTCGCTGCCGTCAGCACGCGCTCCGGACCGAGCCCGCAGCGGTCGCGGGCGTCGAACCAGTCGCAGCCCTCGGCGCGCCGTTCGAGCCCCTGCAGGACCGCGGCGGTCGCACCGGGAAACTTCAGCTGCCACGCCACTGCGATCGGCGCGAACACCTCCGGCGACGAACCGGCGCCGTGCAGAAACGCAATCAGCCGCCGCGGCGCCGTGCGCGAAATCGGCGGCATCTCGATCCATAGCTGTTCCGGATCCTGAATCCGCGGCATCACGACATCAACCTCCCAAGCCGCCAGCCCAAGGCGGCGAGTACCGCTGCGGCCGGAATCGTCAACAACGCGGCCCGCACGAAGTCGCCGGCAATCGACCAGCGCACCGCCGACACCGTGTTCGCGGACCCGACGCCCACCAATGCGCCGGCCAGCGTCTGCGTGCTCGATACCGGTACGCCCATCAGCGTGGCCAGGCTGACCGCGGCGGCCGCGCCGGATTCGGCGCAAAAACCCCCGGCAGGTCGCAGCCGCGTGATCCGTTGTCCCATCTGGCGCACGATCCGCCGGCCACCGGCGAGCGTGCCGAGCGCGATCGCGGCGTGCGAGGCCCATACGACCCACGCCGGCAGCGCGGCGGCGCCGGCGAGCCCGGCGCCGATCAGCAGCAACCAGATCACCGCCATGGTCTTCTGCGCGTTGTTGCCGGCATACCCCAGCGCATACAACGCCGACGATACCAGTTGCAGCCGCCGGAACCAACCATCGACCCGACGCGGCTCCACCCGAAAGAACAGCCACGACACGCCGACCATCAGCAGTGCGCCCAGCAGGAACGCCAGCGCCGGAGCGACGACGATGAATGCGACGAAGGGCAGCGTGCCGGCCGCCAGGATCGCGGCCGCGCCGCCGCTGGCGACCGATGCGCCGAGCAGTCCGCCGATCAGCGCGTGAGACGCGCTGGCTGCGATTCCGATCCAGCGGCTGATCGCAAGCCAGGCGAGCCCTCCGGCGAGCGCACCGAAGATCACGTCGCGGTCCGCCTGCGCCGGATCGACGATGCCGAACGCGGTCGTCGCGGCGACCTGCAGCCCGAACACCAGCGCGGCAAGCAGGTTGAACGCTGCCGCCCAGACGATCGCGTGCAGCGGGTGCAGCCCGCCGCCGGTGACCAGCGACGCCAGCGACAGCGGCGCGTCCCGGAACGCCTGCACGAACGCGAACGCCAGCGCCAGCGCCAGCAGCGCCGTCAGCACCCGCGGGCTCCTGCGCCCGGTGCCGCCGCGCTCGCCATCGCAGGCCGGCGCCGCTCAGGCATTCTCCAGCACCACCCCTTCGATGATGTTCGCGACGTTCTCGCACTTGTCGCTGATCGTCTCGAGCAGCACGTAGATTTCCTTGAGCTTGATCAGCTGCCGCACGTCGGTTTCGTCGCGAAACAGCTTCGACATCGCCGATCGCATCACGCGGTCGGCATCCGATTCGAGCCGGTCGATCTCGGCGCAGATCTTCAGGATCGACTCCGCGTTGTTCAGGCTGCGCAGCTGCCCGACTGCCGCCTTCAGCCGCTCGCAGCACATCAGCGACAGCTCGGCCAGCTGGATCGCTTCCTGCGTGACCCGCTGCAGGTCGAACAGGATCATCGTTTCGGCGACGTCCTGCGTGAGGTCGATCACGTCGTCCATCTGCGTGATCAGCTGGTGGATGTCATCTCGATCGAACGGCGTGACGAACGTCTTGTGCAGCAGCGTCGTCGTCTCGTGCGTGATCGTGTCGGCCGATTTCTCGATCCGGTCGATCGCCTCGATCTCACGGTGGCGCGCGGTCGGATCCGAATACGACTGCATCAGCGCGACCAGCCGTCCGGCGCCTTCGACCACGCGCTCCGCATGCTCGTCGAAGAGGTCGAAGAACCGCGTCTCGCGCGGCATCAGCGGGCCGAACATCGCTTCCCCTCGGGCAGTGTCGAGGCAAGCGTAGCAGAAATGGCACAGCTTCCGGCCGGCGTCGCGCGGCCGCGAACCGACGAAACGGAACGGCTATGCGGGCGGCAGTCCCGCCTTCGCTCGCACGCAGCCCAGGTACGCGTCGTTCGACAGCGGCTGGCCGCTGCGCTGCGACTGCCAGACCGCTTCGGCCAGGCAGTCGATCAGGTCGTGCGCCGCCGCGTGCAGCGATCCGTGACGGCGCGCGAGCGACTCGTACGCGCGGCGGATGCCGGGCGGCTGGTCGATCGAGATCTGCTCGGTCACCGCCAGGTGCAGCGACAGATGCAGGAACGGATTCTCGCGTCCGGCGTGCGGCGGATAATCGGCCGCCAGCGCGCGGTCGACGTCCTCGAGATCCGGGTGGTACTCCGGGTGCTCGAGGACCCAGTCGATCGCGATCGTTTCCAGCGGCGTCAGCGGCTGTCCGCGCTGATGTCTGGACCACGCGTCGCAGAAGAACCGGCGCACGTCATCCTTGCTCGGATTGAACATCAGCGCCTCGCGTGCGGGGGCGGCGTCTTCGGGCGGTAAGGGCACAGATCGATGACGATGCAGCGCCAGCATTCGGGCAAACGCGCCTTGCACACGTAACGCCCGTGCAGGATCAGCCAGTGATGCGCATCGCGCCGGAATTCGGCCGGGACGTTCTTCAGCAGCTTCGTCTCCACGGCCAGCGGCGTCGTGCCGGCGGCCAGCCGCAGGCGGTTCGCGACCCGGAAGATATGGGTGTCCACTGCGATCGTCGCCTCGCCGAACGCCGTGTTCAGGATCACGTTCGCGGTCTTTCGTCCCACCCCCGGCAGCTGCTCGAGCGATTCGCGATCCTTCGGCACTTCGCCGCCGTGCTGCTCGAGCAGGATCCGGCAGGTCTCGAGCAGGTGCTTGACCTTGGTGCGGTACAGCCCGATCGACTGCACGTACGGCGTCAGTCCGTCGACCCCGAGCGCCGCCATCTTCGCCGGCGTGTTCGCGACCTCGAACAGCTTGCGGGTCGCGAGGTTCACGCTCTTGTCGGTCGCCTGCGCCGACAGGATCACGGCGACAAGCAATTCGAACGGCGAACGGTGTTCGAGCTCGGTCGTCGGCGCCGGGTTCTGCGCGCGGAACCGCTCGAACAGCGTGCGGCGGTCCTGCGGACTCATCGGGCGAAACTCCTCAAGGGCGCTGCGCCAGCCGCTGTCGCGCGCGCTCGAGCGCCGCGGCGATCGCCGCCTGGCGGCGGGCGGCGGCATCGGGGTCGGAAGCAGTCGCGGCGGTGGCCGGCATTGCCGACGGCACAGGCGCGGCGGTCGCTGGCGGCTGCGCCGCCGGGCGCAGCGCGTTCGCCCGCAGCCGGCGCTCGCGGGCAGCGGACAAACGCGCGAGCCGGGTTTTGCGCCGCTGGTAGCGCGCGCGGGCGGCTGCGGCATCGGCGTCGCTCCATGCCGGGGCCTGCGGCAGCGGTTCGAGCACGATGCAGTCCATCGGGCAAGGCGGCACGCACAGCGCGCACCCGGTGCACAACTCGGGCACGATCGCGTGCAGCCACTTCGAAGCGCCCGCGATCGCATCGACCGGACACGCGGCAATGCACTTCGCGCAGCCGATGCACGATGCGTCGACGATCCGGGCCCGGCGCCGCGGTGGCTGCGGACCGAACGCAGGGTCGAGCGTCGCTGCAGCCTGGCTCAGCAGCGCGGCGAGCCGCCGCACGCCGGCGTCGCCTCCGGGCGCGCAGCGGTCGATCGGCGTGCCGCGGGTCGCGATCGCAGTCGCGTACGGACGGCAGCCGGGGAACCCGCAGCTGCCGCACTGCGTCTGCGGCAGCAGCGCATCGATCGCGTCGACCCGCTGCTCGATTTCGCTGCGCGCAGGCGTCGTTCGCGCGTTGGCCGACTCAGGCATGCCGCCGGATGAAGGCCCTGATCTCGGGATAGATGATTTCGCGCCAGCGCCGACCGCTGAAGATCCCGTAGTGGCCGGCCCCCTTGGCGATCAGGTGGCGCTGCATCGCCTTCGGGATGTTGCGGCACAGCCCGTGGGCGGCGCTGGTCTGTCCGACGCCGGAGATGTCGTCGAGTTCGCCCTCGATCGTGAACAGCGCGACGTCGCGGATGTCCTCGGGCGCCACCCGCACGTTGCGGCCCTCGAACTCCAGCTCCCAGGTGCCTTGCGGCAACCGGTGTTCCTGGAACACGATCCGGATCGTATCGAGGTAGTACTCGGCCGGAAGATCGAGCACCGCGTTGTATTCGTCGTAGAACTTGCGGTGCGCTTCGGCGTCCTCGAGGTCGCCGCGCACCAGGTTCTGGTAGAAATCCCAGTGCGATTCGGCGTGACGCTCCGGGTTCATCGCAACGAACCCTGCATGCTGCAGGAACCCGGGATACACCTGGCGCCCGGCGCCCGGGTACTTTCCAGGCACCCGATAGATGACGGTCTGCTCGAACCAGCTGTACGGGCGGCGGGTCGCGAGATCGTTGACCTGCGTGGGGCTGTTACGGGTGTCGATCGGGCCGCCCATCATCGTCATCGACTTCGGCAGCTTCGGGTCTTTCAGCGTGGCCATCACCGACACGGCCGCCAGCACCGGCACGGTCGGCTGGCACACCGAGATCAGGTGCAAGTCCGGTCCCAGATGCCGGATGAACTCGATGCAGTACGCGACGTAGTCGGCGAGATGGAACGGGCCGGCCGCCAGCGGCACCATCCGGGCGTCGATCCAGTCGGTGATGTAGACGTTGTGCTCGGGCAGCAGCGCGCGCACCGTGTCGCGAAGCAGCGTCGCGTGGTGCCCCGACAGCGGCGCGAACACCAGCACCGTCGGATCTGCGGCGCGCGATGCCAGCTTGGGCGGCAGCTGCCGCTCGAATTTCAGCAGCCGGCAAAACGGCTTCGAGATCTCGATGCGCTCGACCACCGAGACCTCGTGCCCGGCCACCGTCGTGGTGCGCAGACCGAACTCCGGACGCTCGTACTCCTTGCCCAGTCGATGCAGCAGCTCGTAGCCGGCGGCAATACGGGAAGCGAACGGCAGGTAGGCAAACGGGCTGTACGGGTTGCTGTACAGCTTGCTCATCGCGTCGGCCCAGTCCGACAGCGGATTCAGAACGGCGCGCTGAGCTTCACGGGCTTGATAGAGCACGAAGACCGTCCGGTTGCGTAAACGCGACTATTATGCGCCGTCGCCGGAGCAGGAACGCCAGGGGCGTGCACGGATCACAACAGGCAGAGGCCGTGCCTGCTCGGCGGCGACCCGCCGGCGGCGGGGGCGTGGGTTTGCGCGGCGCCGGTACCGGGTAACAATTCACGCGAGAATCGCGTCTCAAAAGACTGATTTTACAGAAGGTTCTTGCGGCGATGTCAGGCGGCGCAGACACTGATCGATCCAAGCCGCACACTGTTTCTCTTGCAAGGAATTCTGACGCAGCCGCTGGCTGAGCGAATCGAAGTCGACCCAATCGAGCGGCTGATCCTGATTGAAGCAGGAGAAGACGTAGCGGATGCGGCCGGTTTGCGGATCGCGCTGCGGTTGCAGGCACTGGGCGCAGATCTCCTTCATCATGCACTGCATCGGCGAGTTGATCGAGCCGATCGCAACGTGTCCGGCGCGTATGAACGGCTGCAGCACGCCGTGCCGGGCGACCGCCACGGCGGCCATCATCCGGTCCGAACCGATTGCGATCAACCGGTCTGCATCCTGCAGGCGCGGTGCGCCGGCGCCGGGTTCGAGCTCGCCGCGTCCCCAGGCGAGCATCGCCTGAACGATGTTGCCGACCAGCGCGCGGTCCTGTGGGCGCCCCGGGGAGAACCCGGGAGCTTCGTCGCAGCACCAGACCACCGTATCGGCAGCCGCTTCGATCTCGGCGACCTTGTAGCGGTCGGCGATCTTCTTGTAGCCGGCGAAATACAGCACGCGCGAGCCGCGGGCGCGAAATGCCGCTCCGATCGAGAACAGCACGGCGTTGCCCAGCCCGCCGCCGACGAGCACCACGGTTTCGCCGGCGGCGATTTCGGTCGGCGCGCCGGTCGGTCCCATCAGCACGACCGGCTCGCCGGGCTGCAGCAGCCGGCACACATCGGACGAACCGCCCATCTCGAGCACGATCAGCGACACCAGCCCGGCTTGCTTGTCGACCCACGCGCCGGTCAGCGCCAGCCCCTCCATCGCCAACCGCGTCGGCGCGGCCGCGGCCACCGCCGCCGTCGGCGCCAGCGTTTCGAAGTTCTGCAGCCGGTAGAAC
>DATLGW010000677.1:0-5745 GCA_035540315.1 Burkholderiaceae bacterium
TTGGGGAACAGCGCGTACACCCGCTCCACGGTCCAGGGCTGGTTTTCGCGGCGGCGGTTCGCCGCCGTGGCCACCAGGTTTTCGCGCACGGTGAGGTTGGGGAACACCTGGCGCCCTTCGGGCACGAGCCCCAGGCCGGCCTGCGCGATGCGGTAGGAGGCAAGCCCGGCGAGCGGCCGGCCCTCGAACGTGATGGCGCCGGCCTTGGGCGGGGTGATGCCCATGATCGAGCGCACGGTGGTGGACTTGCCCATGCCGTTGCGGCCCAGCAGCGTGACGACCTCGCCGGCGGGCACCGTGAACGACATTCCGTGCAGCACGTGGCTCTCGCCGTACCACGCGTGCAGGTTCTCGACGCGCAGCAGCGCGTCCGACTGTTCGGCGGCCGTGCGCGCCGGCGCCAGCACGACTTCAGCCATCGATCGCGCTCCGCGGCTCACGCATGCCCGGTCCCCATGTACGCCTCGATCACCTGCGGATTCTTCGACACCTCGCTGTACGGCCCTTCGGTCAGCACCTCGCCGCGCGACAGCACGGTGATCGTGTCCGACAGGTCCGACACGACCGACAGGTTGTGCTCGACCATCAGCACGGTGCGGCTCTTCGCGACGTGCTTGATCAGCGCCGCGATCCGCCCGACGTCCTCGTGGCCCATGCCCGAGGTCGGCTCGTCGAGCAGCATCATCTCCGGATCGAGCGCCATCGTGGTCGCGATCTCCAGCGCGCGCTTGCGCCCGTACGGCAGCTCGACCGCCTGCAGGTGCGCGTAGTCGGCCAGGCCCACCTGCGACAGCAGCTCGAGCGCGCGCTCGTTGAGCCGCTCGAGCATCCGCTCGCTGCGCCAGAAATGGAACGACACGCCGAGCTTGCGCTGCAGCGCGATCCGCACGTTCTCGATCAGCGTCAGATGCGGAAACGTCGCCGAGATCTGAAAGCTGCGCACCATGCCCATCTGCGCGATGTCGGCCGGTTTGGCGTTCGTGATGTCGCGGCCGTTGAAGCGAATCGTCCCCGAGGTGACCGGCAGGAACTTCGTGATCAGGTTGAAGCAGGTCGTCTTGCCGGCGCCGTTGGGGCCGATCAGCGCATGGATCGTGCCGCGCTTCACGCGCAGCGTGACGTCCTTGACCGCCACGAAGCCCTTGAACTCCTTGGTCAGGCGGTCCGTCTCGATGATGTAATCGGAGGAAGACACCACGGTCCTGAGTCTCTCGAGCGGTCGACGCCCGGCGAAGCCGCATCAATGCTGGCTTCGCGGCCGGCGAATCATTTTGAGGCGAGCAAGCCTACCAGCCCGTTGCGCGTCGTGCAATGCGATCGACCCGCCCATCGGAGCGGCGGCGATGATGTATTCTCGTTGGTTCCCTCCGGCATCACCCCACCCGCAGTCTTGCCATGACCCAGATGACCCCCGAGGAGATCGTTTCCGAGCTGGACAAGCACATCATCGGCCAGGACCGCGCCAAGCGCGCGGTCGCGATCGCGCTGCGCAACCGCTGGCGCCGCCAGCAGGTGGCCGAGCCGCTTCGGCACGAGATCACTCCGAAGAACATCCTGATGATCGGCCCCACCGGCGTGGGCAAGACCGAGATCGCCCGCCGGCTGGCCCGGCTGGCGAACGCGCCGTTCATCAAGGTCGAGGCGACCCGCTTCACCGAGGTCGGCTACGTCGGCAAGGACGTCGATTCGATCGTGCGCGACCTGGTCGAGACGGCGATCAAGCAGACCCGCGAACAGGAGATGAAGAAGGTCGAGGCGCGCGCGCTCGACGCGGCCGAAGAGAGGATCCTCGACGTGCTGCTGCCCCCGCCCCGGGGCATGGGTTTCGCGGCATCCGGCGGCGCCGACGCCGCGCCGGCCGGCGACTCCGCAACCCGCCAGAAGTTCCGCAAGAAGCTGCGCGAGGGCGAGCTCGACGACAAGGAGATCGAGCTCGAGATCGCGCAGCCGATCCCGGGGATGGAGCTGATGGGACCGGCCGGCATGGAGGAGCTCACCCAGCAGCTGCAGGGGATCTTCCAGAGCCTGGGCGGGCGCAAGAAGGCGCGCAAGCTGCGGATCAAGGAGGCGCAGCGGCTGCTGGCCGACGAGGAAGCCGCGAAGATGATCAACGACGAGGAGGTCAAGAGCCGCGCGCTGCAGAGCGTCGAGCAGGCCGGCATCGTGTTCCTCGACGAGGTCGACAAGATCGCCACCCGCAGCGAAGTCAGCGGCGCCGACGTGTCGCGCCAGGGCGTGCAGCGCGACCTGCTGCCGCTGGTCGAGGGCACGACCGTGAACACCCGCTACGGCATGGTGCGCACCGATCACGTGTTGTTCATCGCGTCGGGCGCGTTTCACCTGAGCAAGCCGTCGGACCTGATTCCCGAGCTGCAGGGCCGCTTCCCGATCCGGGTCGAGATGGACACGCTGTCGGTGGCCGATTTCGAGCGGATCCTGACCGAGACCGACAACAGCCTGACCAAGCAGTACCAGGCGCTGCTCGCGACCGAGGGCGTGCATCTGGATTTCACGCCCGACGGCGTGCGGCGGCTGGCCGAGATCGCGTATTCGGTCAACGAGACGACCGAGAACATCGGCGCGCGCCGGCTGCACACCGTGATGGAGAAGCTGGTCGAGGAACTGTCGTTCCACGCAACCCGGCATGCGAGCCAGGCGATCCGGATCGACGCGGCGTTCGTCGATCAGCGGCTCGCGGCGCTCGCCGCGCGGGAGGATCTGGCGCGCTACGTGCTCTAGGACTGCGCCGTAGGCGGCGCGCCGTGATACAGTATGTAAGACATCGTCTTACAACATGGCCTCGCTGACGATCCGGATCGACGAAAAGCTCGAGAAGGCGCTCGAGCGGCTTGCTCGCACCACCGGTCGCAGCAAGAGCGATATCGCGCGAGATGCGCTGGAGCGTCAGGTCGCAATTGAGCGGTTTCGAGAGCTGCGACGGCGGACATTGCCGCTTGCCGAGGCCCAGGGGCTACTGACGGACGAAGACATCTTCAAGGCCATTTCTTGAGGGTGTTCCTCGATACGAACGTGCTGGTGAGCGCGTTCGCGGCCCGCGGGTTGTGCGCCGATCTGTTTGAACTGATCCTGCTCGAGCACGAGCTGATCGTGGGCGCTGCGACACTCGACGAGCTTCGAGGTGCATTGACGCGCAAGATCCGCCTATCGACATCCGCGTGTGACGAAATCGTCGGTTTTGTTCGCGACCGAGCGACGGCATTCGTAAATACTGCCGAGCCGGCATCCGCGGCGGTCGACGCAGCGGATGCACGAGTGCTCGGAGAAGCGCTCGAAGGGGCGGCGGAGGTTTTCGTGACCGGCGATGCCGCGATACAGCGGCTTGCGCAGATCGGCCCGTTGCGGATCGTGTCCCCGCGCGGGTTCTGGGAAGCCCGCAGAGCGGCAACCTGATTGCCGGCAGCGCGGCCGCTGGCCGCGCTTGTTCCCCATCGGGCGCTGCCCGCGCTACGCGCTCCGGCGGGCCGCGGCTGCTGGGCGCTTGCGGAAGAAATACGTCAGGTTCCGATAGTCGCTCGTGTAACGCCCCGCGCTCAGCAGCGACACCAGTCGCGAGATCGCCCGGGTCACTCGGTCCTCGTCGGCGCACGCGAAGCTGTCGCACAGGATCTCGACGCCGTCCAGCCCGAGCGCGTCGGCGGCCTGGACCAGCCGCTCGAGCCCGATCACCGGGTGGTAGTGCGTCGGATACGGCGCGTACCCCGGTTGGCCGGCATTCGGATTCTTCATCATCCAGCGGTGATACAGCACGTGCACCCAGAACGGCGTGAAGCGCGTCAGCAGCCCCCGGGCAGTGCCCGGGTCCGGCAGCCGCAGGATCAGCAGCCCGCCGGGCCGCAGCGATGCGGCCAGCCGCTGCAGCGCCGCCGGCGCATCCTCGACGTGCTCGAGCACGAAAGCGCTGTAGACGACGTCGAAGCTCTCGGCCGGCAGTTCGACCGTGCACAGATCGCCCCAGATCGCCTCGTCCAGGTCCTTGTGGACCCGCTGGCGGATCTCGATCGCTTCCTTGTCCAGATCGACGCCGGTGACGTGATAGCGGATCGGGCCCAGATCGAGCGTCCATCGATTGCCGCACCCGGCTTCGAGGATTCGGATCGGTCGGTTCAGGCCCTGGGCGAGCGACCGGATCGCTGCAGCGATCTGATCGTCTTCCTCGCGGTAGCTGCGCGCGGTCGAGCTGGGCGTCAGCGGACGCAGCGGCGCCAGTGCGGCGGAATTTGCAGTAGTCATCGTTGCCCCAGTTTCAGCCGACCGATCGTACCCGCATTGCGGGTGGGCAGGCGTTGCGAAAATGCTCCTTTTCGGCCGCATCGGCAGGGCGCGGCATGTCGCTGCGGCGTGCATATCCGAACGTCTGCGCCCCGACGAACCAGGTCGTGCGGGCACGTTGACCGCGCTTGCGCTGTTGCTACAATGGCGCTACATCGCCGCCGGTGCTGCAAGCATGGACAGTCGGATCAGGAAATGGGGCAACAGCGCGGTCGTCCGACTGCCGGCAAGTCTGCTTGCGCAACTCGAGCTCGAGGTCGGCGCTCCGGTGAAACTCGACGTCGAGGCCGGGCGCATCATCATCGAACCCGCGGTACGGCGCCGTTACGAACTGGACGATCTGGTGGCCGCGATCACGCCGCAGAACCGACATGGCGCTCTGGATTGGGGGCCGCCGGTCGGCCGTGAGGCGCAAGACTGATGGCCTCGTACGTACCGGAACGCGGAGACATCGTTTGGCTGACGCTCGATCCGCAGGCGGGTCATGAGCAGGCTGGGCACCGTCCAGCGTTGGTGCTGTCGCCGCGTGCGTACAACGGCCGCGCAGGGCTTGCGTTGATCTGTCCAATCACGACCGTACGCAAAGGCTACCCCTTCGAGGTTGGCCTGCCCGAGGGCCGCGTCAGCGGTGTGGTGCTCGCGGACCAGGTGCGAAGCCTAGACTGGGTCGCGAGGCGAGCGCGCAGGGCTGCAAAGGCGCCGGAAACAGCACTGCGCGAGGTGCTGGCGAAGATCGCCGCGCTGCTGCAAATTTGAGCGCGTGCGGCCGCGCCGCTGCGCCGCTTACGGCTCCGGATCGATCTCCTCGACCTCCGGCACCGGCACGTCCGCCGGCGCCTGCACGATCAGCATGCCGAGGTAGAACGCCGCCTCGGCCGCCTGCTGCGCTGCGCCCAGCGGCGCGCTGCCGAAGCGCTGCATGCGCCGCCGCAGCATCCGGCGCAGCGCGGCGGTCGCCGCGAGCGCGAGCAGCGATGCGATCAGCACCTGCGCATAGGTCCCGGTCCACGCGACGAGGAACGCGAGCGGCACCACCGCCAGCGCGATCGCGACCGCGACGTCGATCGCGCTCGGGGGCACATCGCCCGTGGATTCCGCGAGCGCGTCAGCCTGCGCAGCCGGCGCCGCGGGCAGCCAATACGCGAGCAGCGCCGCGCAGCCGCGCGAGAACGCCTGCGCGCACACCAGCGACACCGCAACCCAATC
The DNA here is from genome assembly GCA_035540315.1 of Burkholderiaceae bacterium. GTDB lineage: Bacteria > Pseudomonadota > Gammaproteobacteria > Burkholderiales > Burkholderiaceae_E > DATLGW01. The sequence goes on from DATLGW010000677.1 coordinate 5,497, forward strand.
CGACGGCAGATTCGCCAGCGTCTCGAAGCGCAGGATCAGCACCGCGGCGATCGCCACGGCGCCGGCCGCGCCGGCGGCCGCTCGCACGTCTCCGGGCGCAGCGGATTGCCGGTCGGGCCCCGGCGCGGCGGCGAGCGCGCCGACGAGCCGCGCGAGCCCGATCTCGTGGAGCGCGCCGGTCGCCAGCAGGCCCGCGCCGATTGCCAGCGCGACAGCGACCGAGTGCGGCAGAAACAGGCTGGCGAACAC
>DATLGW010000678.1:0-6824 GCA_035540315.1 Burkholderiaceae bacterium
ATCCGGGCGTCATCATATCCAATCTCGCGCAGCACCGCGTCGGTGTGTTCGCCCAGCGACGGGCCCGGCGACTCGAGCCGTCCCGGCGTGTCCGAGAGCTTCGGCACGATGCCCGGCACCGCGAGCGGCGTGCCGTCGGGCAGCACCGCGCGCTCGATCATCCGGCGCGCCAGATACTGCGGATCGCCGACGATGTCGGCGGCGCTGTAGATCTTGCCGCTCGGCACGTCGGCTTCGGCCAGCACGCGCAGGCACTCGTCCAGCGGCTGCGTCGACGTCCACGCGGCGATCGCGTCGTCGAGCTCGGCCGCGCGCCGCGCGCGGCCCGAATTGCCCGCGAGCGACGGATCGTCGGCGAGGTCGGCGCGGCCGATCGCGCGCATCAGCCGCTTGAAGATCGAGTCGCCGTTGGCGCCGATCACCACGTGCCCGCCGTCGGCAGTGGGGTACGTGTTCGACGGCACGATGCCGGTCAGGTTGGTCCCGGTGCGCTCGCGCACGATCCCGTAGCGGTCGTACTCGGGGACCGTGCTCTCCATCAGGTTGAAGACCGCCTCGTACAGCGCGACGTCGACGACCTGGCCGCGGCCGCTTGCGCGACGCGAGTGCAGCGCGAACATCGCGCCGATCACCGCGTGCAGCGCGGCGATCGAGTCGCCGATCGACAGGTTCAGCCGAACCGGCGGACGGTCCGGGAAGCCGGTCACGTAGCGCAGACCGCCCATCGCTTCGGCAATCGAGCCGAAGCCGGGCCGGTCCTTGTACGGCCCGTCCTGCCCGTAGCCCGACAGCCGCACCAGGATCAGCCCCGGGTTGTCCTGCGACAGCCGCTCGTAGCCCAGGTTCCACTTCTCCATCGCGCCAGGGCGGAAGTTCTCGATCACGATGTCGGATCGCGCGGCGAGCTCGCGCACCAGCGCCTGGCCGTCCGGATGGCGCAGATCGATCGTGACCGAGCGCTTGTTGCGCGACTGCACGTACCACCACAGCGACGTGCCGGACGGATCGTCCGGATGCAGCTTGCGCCACTTGCGCAGCGGATCGCCGCCGTCGCTGCCGGCGCGCGCCGGCGGCTCGACCTTGATCACGTCGGCACCGAAATCGGCCATCATCCGGCCGGCGAACGGTCCCGCGATCAGCTGCCCGAGCTCGAGCACCCGCACGCCTGCCAGCGCTGCCTGATTCACCGTCGCCTCCTCCCGCTTCCGTGCCTTCAGTCGACGACGCGCCGATCGCGCATCGCCTGCGCGACGGTCGCCGCATCCACGTATTCGAGCTCGCCGCCGACCGGCACCCCGCGCGCCAGCCGCGACACCGCCAGCCCGCGCGCGCGCAGCATCTCGCCGATGTAGTGCGCAGTGGCCTCGCCTTCCTGCGTGAAGTTGGTCGCCAGGATCACTTCGCGCACCGTGCCGTCGCCGGCGCGCGCGAGCAGCCGTTCGAGGTGGATCTCGTTCGGCCCGATGCCGTCCAGCGGCGACAGACGCCCCATCAGCACGAAGTACAGCCCGTTGTACGACGACGTCTGCTCGATCATCAGCTGATCTGCCGGCGTCTCGACCACGCACAGCTGGCTCGCGTCGCGCCGCGCCGAAGCGCAGGTCGCGCAGATCTCGCGATCGGTGAACGTGTTGCAGCGCGCGCAGTGCCGGATGTCGCGCACCGCATCGGCCAGCGATCGCGCCAACAGCTGCGCGCCGTCGCGGTCGTGCTGCAGCAAATGATAGGCGAAGCGCTGCGCAGACTTCGGCCCGACCCCCGGCAACCGCCGCAGCGCCTCGGTCAGCGCCTCGAGCGCGGCCGGCGGCTTCATCGTCGGCGGCTCGCGGCTGCGAGCGTCGCGAGCAGCGGAATCATCGTCGCGCGCGCGTCAGAACGGCATCTTGAAGCCGGGGGGCAGCGGCAGCCCGGCCGTCAGCGACGCCATCTTCTCCTGCGCCGTCTGCTCGGCGCGGCGCAGCCCGTCGTTGATCGCGGCGACGACCAGGTCCTCGAGCATCTCGCGATCCTCGCCGAGCAGGCTCGGGTCGATCGACACCCGCTTGACGTCGTTGCGGCAGGTGACGACGACCTTGACCAGCCCGGCGCCCGACTGACCCTCGACCTCGATCGTCGCCAGCTGCTCCTGCGCCCGCTTCATGTTCTCCTGCATCTGCTGCGCCTGCTTCATCAGGCCGGCGAGCTGTCCCTTGTTCATCATCGCGAATCTCCGCTGGTGTTCTGGGGTCTGACCGAGTCGGGCACGATCGTGCCGCCGAAGTCCTTCAGCAGCGTCTGCACGAACGGGTCGGTTTCGATCGCCGCCTGCGCCCGCGCCTGCTGCTCGGCGCCCTGGGCGGTCGCTATCGACGCCGCCGTGGGTCCGCCGACCGGGCCGAGCTGCACGCTCAGGCGCACCGGCCGCCCGAAATACTGACCGAGGCTGTCGCGCACCTTCGCGACGATCGACGATTCGGCCAGCGGCTTCAACGGCACCCGCAGCTCGAACTGGTCTTCATGCCACGACAGCAGCTCGCTCTGCTGCATGAACTGGCGGACCATGCCGGTGAACGGGCCCCGCGCGGCCAGCGCAACCCAGTCGCCGTCGAATGCGACCGCGCCCGCGGGCGGCGATGCGGCATCGGCCCGCGGCTGCGGCGAAGCGGGCTGCGAACCCGGCTGCGAAGCGGGCTGTGGAGCCGTTTGCGAAGACGGGTGCGGCGCGCGTCCCGCCGGTACGGGCGTTGCGGCCGCCCGAGCCGTCGGCGCCGCAGCCGGCCTGGACAGCGCAGCAGCGGGCCGCGCCGCGGCCGCGGGCACGCCGGGCGCAGCACCGTCGTCGGGACGAAACGCGAACAGCCGCAGCAGCGTCATCGTGAACCCGGCATGCGGGTCCGGCGCCAGCGACAGCTCGCGCGCGCCGTGGACCGCGATCTGGTAATAGACCTGCAGATCGGCGGCGTCGATCGCGGCCGCGAATCGCTGCAGCCGATCGCGCTCGTCGTCGTCGGTCGGCGCGACGCCGACCTGCGCCAGCGCGATCCGCTGCAGCAGACCGGCCAGATCGAGCAGCGCCCGCTCGAACGGCACGTTCGCTGCGGCCATCTCGTCGCCGGTGCGCACCAGCGCCGCGCCGTCGCCCGCCGCCAGCGCATCGAGCAGCCGCTCGAGCCACGACGAGTCGACTGCGCCGAGCATCTCGGCGGCAGCCGCATCGGTGAGCTCACCGCCGCTGTACGCGATCGCCTGATCGAGCAGCGACAGCGCATCGCGCATGCTGCCGCCGGCCGCGCGTCCGATCCGCGCCAGCGCCGGCGGCTCGAACGCGATCTGCTCGTGCTCGAGGACCCGGGCCAGATGGGCGGCGATCGCCGCCGGCGCCATGTTCTTCAGGTTGAACTGCAGGCAGCGCGACAGCACGGTCACCGGCACTTTCTGGGGATCGGTCGTCGCGAGAATGAACACGACGTGCGCCGGCGGCTCCTCGAGCGTCTTGAGCATCGCGTTGAACGCGTGCGCGCTCAACATGTGCACTTCGTCGATCGTGTAGACCTTGTAGCGGCCGGCGACCGGCGAGTACGCCGCGTTCTCGAGCAGCGGCGTGATCTCCTCGACCCGCCGGTTCGACGCGGCGTCGATCTCGAAGTAGTCGGTGAATCGGCCGGCGTCGATCTCGGTGCAGGCGCGACAGCGCCCGCAAGGCTCGGCCGCCACGCCGGTGTCGCAGTTCAGCGCCTTCGCCAGAACCCGCGCCAGCGTGGTCTTGCCGACCCCGCGGGTGCCGGTGAACAGGTAGGCGTGGTGGAGCCGGCCGGTCCGCAACGCCTGAGTCAGCGCCCGCACGACATGGTCCTGTCCGACGATCGACGCGAAATCGCGGGGGCGCCATTTTCGCGCGAGCACTTGGTGCGACATCAGCGGGGTGCCTGCGTGGCGGTGCAACGCCGAGGAAGTTCGGGGTGGACGAGCCCGACCCTCGGCACTTCCGGGGAACGGCTGTGGCTGCTTCCTTCCGGACCTGACCAGATTGGCCGCGCCGAAATGCGAGGAGGCCCGTCCGCTTCGATTGTAGCAGGGGCACTGCGGCCCGCCTGCGCCCGCTGCAGCCGGCGCGGCAGCAGCGGGCGCGCTATGGTAAGTTTGGGGCTGGAGAGCGAAGAAAATGGCCATTACACACGTATCCGACGCTGATTTCGAGCAGGAGGTCCTGAAGTCCGACGACCCCGTCCTGGTCGACTACTGGGCCGAGTGGTGCGGTCCCTGCAAGATGATCGCGCCGATCCTCGAGGAGGTGTCGCGCGACTATGACGGCCGGTTGCGCGTCGCCAAGCTCAACGTCGATGACAACCAGAACGTGCCGGCGAAATACGGCATCCGCGGGATTCCGACGCTGATGCTGTTCAGGAACGGCGCGGTCGTCGCCACCAAGGTCGGTGCGTTGTCAAAATCGCAACTGACCGCATTCCTGGACAGCCACCTCTAATTCAGGTATCTTCCCCGGAGCGCGTCGATGCGCTCCGCGGCCGCGATCAGAAAAAGCGCCGCATGGCCGGAGGGCCCAGCCGGGTCCTCCAGGAAAGTTCCCCGTCGAGCCCCCGGCAGTGATCCAGCGGATCAGCCTGCCTGCATCCGATCATCCCGATTCTCCAGTCCAGTCAAATGCACCTCTCAGAACTCAAAGCCCTCCACGTGTCGCAACTGATCGAGATGGCCCTCGGCCTGGAGATCGAGAACGCGAACCGGATGCGCAAGCAGGAACTGATGTTCGCGCTGCTCAAGCGTCGCGCCAAGCAGGGCGAGCAGATTTTCGGCGACGGCGTGCTCGAGGTGCTGCCCGACGGCTTCGGCTTCCTGCGAACGCCCGAGACGTCGTATCTCGCCAGCCCGGACGACATCTACATCTCGCCGTCGCAGATCCGCCGCTTCAACCTGCACACCGGCGATTCGATCGAGGGCGAGGTACGGGTCCCGAAGGACGGCGAGCGCTATTTCGCGCTGGTCAAGGTCGACAAGATCAACGGCGAATCGCCCGAGAGCACGAAGCACAAGATCCTGTTCGAGAACCTGACGCCGCTGCATCCGGACGAGCCGATGCGGCTCGAGCGCGACATCAAGGCCGAGGAGAACTACACCGGCCGGATCATCGACATGATCGCGCCGATCGGCAAAGGCCAGCGCGGGCTGATCGTGTCGCCGCCCAAGGCGGGCAAGACGGTGCTGATGCAGCACATCGCGCATGCGATCACCGCGAATCATCCCGAGGTCGTGCTGATCGTGCTGCTGATCGACGAACGGCCCGAGGAAGTGACCGAGATGACCCGCTCGGTGCGCGGCGAGGTCGTGTCGTCGACGTTCGACGAGCCGGCGACTCGCCACGTGACGGTCGCCGAGATGGTGATCGAGAAGGCCAAGCGGCTGGTCGAGCACAAGAAGGACGTCGTGATCCTGCTCGACTCGATCACCCGCCTGGCGCGCGCCTACAACACCGTGGTTCCCGCGTCGGGCAAGGTGCTGACCGGCGGCGTCGACGCGAACGCGCTGCAGCGGCCCAAGCGCTTCTTCGGCGCGGCGCGCAACATCGAGGAAGGCGGTTCGCTGACGATCATCGCGACTGCGCTGATCGACACCGGCTCGCGGATGGACGAGGTGATCTACGAGGAGTTCAAGGGCACCGGCAACATGGAGATCCATCTGAACCGGCGGATGATGGAAAAGCGCGTCTATCCGGCGATCGACATCAACCGCTCGGGCACGCGGCGCGAAGAGCTGCTGATCAAGCCCGAAGTGCTGCAGAAGGTCTGGATCCTCAGGAAGCTGCTGCACGACATGGACGAGCTCGCCGCGATGGAGTTCCTGCTCGACAAGGTCCGCCAGACCAAGAGCAACGCGGAGTTCTTCGACCTGATGCGCCGCGGCGGCTGACGCCGCCGCCGCGCGGCCGGGGGTTGACAAGCCGGCGCCGCCCGGCAACAGTGCGCGAGGCTCGCGGCGTACGCCGCGAGCGATCGCGGGGACCCCGTCGATGGCCGAGCCCTCGGGAGGAGACAGCGGCGCCGTGCTGGCGGTCGAAGACGTGTCGGTGCGCTTCGGCGGCATCGTCGCGCTCGACGGCGTGTCGTTTCGGATCGATCGCGGCGCGATCTGCGGTCTGATCGGACCCAACGGCGCCGGCAAGACCACGCTGTTCAACGTGATCTCGCGGCTCTATCCGTGCGAGCGCGGCCGCATCACGTTCGACGGCACCCCGATCACCGCGCTGCCCCGGCACCGGATCGCGCCGGTCGGCATCGGCCGCACGTTCCAGAACCTGGCGCTGTTCCGCACGATGACGGTGTTCGACAACGTGCTGGTCGGCACGCACTGCCGCACCGCCGGCGGCTTTCTCGCGCATGCGCTGCGGCTGCCGCGGGTCGTGGCCGAGGAGCGCGCGGCGGCGCAGCGGGCGCGCGAGCTGATCGATCTGCTGTCGCTCGGACCCGTGATGACGCAGCGGGTCGCCGACCTGCCGTTCGGCACGCAAAAGCGGATCGAGCTGGCGCGGGCGCTCGCGGCCGAGCCGACGCTGCTGCTGCTCGACGAGCCGGCGAGCGGGCTGAACCACGAGGAGGTCGGCGAGCTCGGGCGGCTGATCCAGCAGATCCGCGATGCGCTGCGGCTCACGGTGCTGCTGGTCGAGCATCACATGAGCCTGGTGATGCGGGTGTCGGACCAGGTGGTCGCGCTGAACTTCGGCCGCAAGATCGCCGAGGGCACGCCGGCGCAGGTCCAGCAGCACCCGGAGCTGATCCAGGCGTATCTCGGGGCGCCGGCCGCATGAACGGAACCGATTCCGCAGCGCCGGCGCC
>DATLGW010000679.1:0-2275 GCA_035540315.1 Burkholderiaceae bacterium
CCAGAACCGCGGCGGGACCGGGAACTCCGCCCGCACGTAGTTCTGCGTCGTCATGTGGTCGTTGCCCCACACCGAGTCGTAGCCGAAGCGCTCGGCGGCCACGGCAATCCGGATCACGTTGTCCGGGTCGGAGAACGGGATCGGGTAAGTCAGCCCCTCCATTCCGGTGGGCAGCCCGGCACTGACTCTCATCGTCACTCGCTCCTCGCGGCTCGCTGCGCGCGCAGGCGCTGCGTGGCGTCGGCGTCCAAGCTGCAATCGTCGCGCAGCACGACGCCGTAGTCGCGCTCGGCCGCCTCGCGCGACACCAGCCCGAACAGCACGTCCTCCGCGACTCGGGACGGGTCTCGGCACAGCGGGTCGCCGAGACCGCCCCCGCCCGGCATCTCGATCACGAACGTGCGGCCCTGCGGAACGACCTGCTGGCCCTTGCCGCGCAACGGCGTGCCGTCGTCGAGCCGGACCACGCCGCAGGCGCCGTCGCGACCGCCGTCGCGGCCTCGCGCCGGGAACAGCACGCGGTCGTAGTTCGCGCTGATCATGTACGGCACGTTCTCGAGGTGCAGGATCTCCATCACCTGGCCCAGTCCGCCGCGGAACTCGCCGGCCCCGCCCGAATCGGTCCGGTACTCCTTGCGCGTGACCAGCAGCGGCGACAGCGCCTCGGTGATCTCGATCGGACAGTTCTTCACGCCGCTCGGGAACGCGGTCGCCGACAGCCCGTCCTTGCCCGGACGCGCGCCAGTGCCCCCGGAGTGAAAGCTCATCACGTTGAACGCGGTGGCTCCGGCCAGCGATTCGATGTCCGCATCCACGCGCCCGTCGGCCCCGCCCATCGCGAACAGGTTCCACAGGCACGACGTGCCCTCGGCCGGCACGCCGTCGCGGATCGCCTGGCCCAGGCAGCCGAACATCAGGTCCGGCAACAGCTGCCCGGTCACGTGCCGCGTTGCCACCGGCGCCGGATGTTTCGCGTTCAGGATGCACCCGTCGGGCGCGCTGATGCGGATCACCGACAGCGATCCTTCGTTGTTCGGCACCTTGGGCGCGACGATGCACTTGATGCCGAAGCTCGAATACGCCTCGGTGTAGCAGAACGGCACGTTGATGCCGAGCGGCGACACGCCGGACGTGCCGGTGAAGTCGACGTCGATGCCGTCGGCGGCGATTCGCATCGTCGCGACGAGCTTCACCGGCTTGTCGTAGCCGTCGACCGTCATCTCGTTGCGCCAGGTGCCGGCCGGCAGGCGCCGGATCGCCTGCAGCGTCGCTTCGCGCGAGCGCTCGAGGATGTGAGCGGCCAGCGGCTCGAGCGAGTCGAGCTCGAACTCGTCCATCATCGCGACCAGCCGGCGGCCGCCGACCTTGTTGCACGCGGCCAGCGAGAACAGGTCGCCGATCACCTGCGTGGGCTCGCGCACGTTGCCGCGGATCACCTCGATCAGCGCCTCGTCGACGCGGCCACCGCGCGCGAAGTGCATCAGCGGAATGTAGATGCCTTCCTCGTAGACCTGCCGTGCATCGGGCCCCATGCCGCGCCCGCCGACATCGACCATGTGGCTGGTCGACGCCATCAGTCCGATCGCGCTGCCGCGCCGGAAGATCGGCGTGACGAACGTGAAGTCGTGCAGGTGCCCGGTCCCCTTCCACGGATCGTTCGTGAACAGCACGTCGCCGTCGTGCAGCGTCTCGAGCGGGAACTTCGCGAGGAAATGCCGTACGGCCCGCGCCATTGCGTTCACGTGCCCGGGGGTGCCGGTGACGGCTTGCGCCAGCATGTTGCCGCGCGTATCGAAGACACCCGCCGACACGTCGCCGGCCTCCCGGGTCGACGTCGAGAAGCCGGTGCGGATCAGCGTCAGCGCCTGCTCCTCGGTCACGGCGATCAGCCGGTCCCACATCACCTGCATCTGGATCTGCGAAACCGACGACAGCGTGCGATCGCTGACGGCCTTCATCTGGAGCTCCCGGAGATGCGTTCGACGACGATATAGCCTACCGCATTGACATGCGCTGCGAAGCCGGCGGGCACCAGCGTCGAGGTTTCTTCCTCGGCGACGATCGCGGGTCCTTCGACGGTCGCTCCCGGTTGCAGATCGAACCGCCAGTACAGCGGCACCCGCTGCCGCTGCCCAGTGCGCGCGTCGAACAGCGCGCGCTCGTCGGCCGGCGCCGGCGGCGCCCGGCGCTGCGGCGCCGCCGGACAAGGCTGCGGCGGCGGCACTGCGGCAGCCATCCGCAGCGCCCAGCTCATCACCTCGACCTGCATTCCCGG
>DATLGW010000680.1:0-3017 GCA_035540315.1 Burkholderiaceae bacterium
CGCTCGACGAGCCCGCGATGCATGCGGCGATCGCCGCGCACCGCCCGGCGATCGTCTGGCTCGCCTATCCGAACAATCCGACCGGCAACTGCTTCGCCGACGACGCGATCGAGCGGATCGTGTCGGCCGCCCCCGGCCTGGTCGTGATCGACGAGGCCTACCAGCCGTTCGCGTTGCGCAGCTGGATGCCGCGGCTGGCGTCGGCGCCGAACCTGCTGGTGATGCGCACGATCTCCAAGCTCGGGCTGGCCGGGCTGCGGATCGGGTACCTGGCGGGCGCGCACGATTGGATCGACGAGCTCGAGAAGCTGCGTCCGCCGTACAACGTCGGCGCGCTCAACGAGGCCGCTGCCGAGTTCGCGCTCGAGCACCTGGACGTGCTCGATGCGCAGGCGGCGCAGCTGCGCTCGGACCGCGAGCGGCTGATCGAGGCGCTGGCGGCGCTGCCGGGGGTCGTGCCGTTCGCGTCGCAGGCGAACTTCGTGCTGATCCGCGTGCCGCAGGCGGCGGCAGTCGCGGCGCGGCTGCGCGAGCGCCGGGTGCTGATCAAGGATGTCGGTAGAATGCATCCGCTGCTGGCCGATTGCCTGCGGTTGACGGTCGGCACTCCGCAGGAGAACCGGCTGCTGCTGCAGGCGCTTTCCGACAGCGTCGCCGAAACCGCGAAAAGTCCTTCCGATGCGCACCGCTGAAGTCAGCCGCAACACCGCCGAAACCCAGATCCGGGTGCGGGTCGCCCTGGACGGCACCGGCGTGTCGAAACTCGCGACCGGCGTGCCGTTCCTGGACCACATGCTCGATCAGGTCGCGCGCCACGGGCTGCTCGACCTGGAGGTCGATGCGCGAGGCGATCTGCACATCGATGCGCACCACACCGTCGAGGACATCGGGATCACGTTCGGGCAGGCGCTCGCGCGCGCGATCGGCGACAAGCGCGGCATCGTCCGCTACGGCCATGCGTACGTGCCGCTGGACGAGGCGCTGTCGCGGGTCGTCGTCGATTTCTCGGGTCGGCCCGGATTGCAGTGGCACGTCGAGTTCGTGCGGGCCCGCATCGGCGAGTTCGACGTCGACCTCGCGCACGAGTTCTTCCAGGGCTTCGTCAACCACGCGCAGATGACGATCCACGTCGACAACCTGCGCGGCAGCAATGCGCATCATCAGTGCGAGACGATCTTCAAGGCGTTCGCCCGCGCGCTGCGGATGGCGCTCGAGCCCGATCCCCGAGCGGGCGGGCGGATCCCGTCGACCAAGGAGAGCCTGTCCGGCTGAGCGCACGCGCACCGGGGCGGGGCAGCGATGACATCGATCGCGGTGGTCGATTACGGGATGGGCAACCTGCGTTCGGTCGCCAAGGCGCTCGAACACGTGGCGCCGGCCGCGCGCGTGTACATCGCGACCGAGCCGCGCCAGGTGCTCGTGGCCGACCGCGTCGTGTTCCCGGGGCAGGGGGCGATGCCCGATTGCATGCGCTTCCTGCAGCGTTCGGGGCTGCGCGACGCGGTGCTGCAGGCGGCGCGCACCAAGCCGCTGTTCGGCGTGTGCGTGGGCGAGCAGATGCTGTTCGATTTCAGCGCCGAGGGCGACACGCCGGGGCTGGGCATCCTTCCGGGTCGGGTGCTGCGTTTCCCGGAGTCGGCGCTGATGCAGCCCGAAGGACGCCGGCTGAAGGTGCCGCACATCGGCTGGAACCGAGTAAGGCAGACGCGTGCGCATCCGCTGTGGCGCGGCGTGCCCGATGCGTCCTACTTCTATTTCGTCCACAGCTACTATGCGGTGCCGGCCGACGGCGCGCTGACCGTGGGTACTGCCGAATACGGGACGACCTTTACCTGCGCGGTAGCCAAGGATAATATTTTCGCTACCCAGTTCCACCCGGAAAAAAGCGCGGGCAACGGTCTGCAGCTGTACCGAAACTTCGTCGACTGGCGCCCGTGAACGGCGCGTCGACCGCAACCCCCCGAGAACCCGCGCACCTGTCGCCGGCACTTTTTCAGTCATGCTGCTGATTCCCGCGATCGACCTGAAGGACGGCCGCTGCGTACGGCTCCGTCAGGGCGACATGAACGACGAGACGGTGTTCTCCGACGACCCGGTGGCGGTCGCGCGGCGCTGGATCGACGCCGGCGCGCGCCGGCTGCACCTGGTCGACCTCAACGGCGCCGTCGCCGGCAAGCCGCGCAACGAGACGGCGATCAAGGCGATCCTGCGCGAGGTGTCGCATCAGGTGCCGGTTCAGCTCGGCGGCGGAATCCGCGATCTCGACACGATCGAGCGCTACCTCGACGGCGGCCTCGCCTACGTGATCATCGGCACTGCCGCGGTGAAGAATCCGGGCTTCCTGCACGATGCGTGCAGCGCGTTTCCGGGCCAGGTGATGGTCGGGCTCGATGCGCGCGACGGCAAGGTCGCCACCGACGGCTGGAGCAAGATGACGCGGCACGACGTGCTCGATCTGGCGCGCAAGTTCGAGGACTACGGCGTCGAAGCGATCGTCTACACCGACATCGGCCGCGACGGCATGATGACCGGCGTGAACATCGAGGCGACGGTGCGGCTGGCGCAAACGCTGACGGTGCCGGTGATCGCGTCGGGCGGCGTGTCGAGCCTCGAGGACGTCGAGCGGCTGTGCGAGGTCGAAGCCGAGGGAATCGAGGGCGCGATCGTCGGCCGCGCGATCTACGAAGGCACGCTGGACTTCAAGGTCGCACAGGAGCGCGCCGACGCGCTGAACGGGCCTTAGGTGCTGACCAAGCGGATCATCCCCTGCCTGGACGTCACTGCCGGGCGCGTCGTCAAGGGCGTGAACTTCGTCGAGCTGCGCGACGCCGGCGATCCGGTCGAGATCGCCCGCCGCTATGACGAGCAGGGCGCCGACGAGCTGACGTTTCTCGACATCACCGCGTCCAGCGACGAACGCGACATCATCCTGCACGTGATCGAGGCGGTCGCGAGTCAGGTATTCATCCCGCTGACCGTCGGCGGCGGCGTGCGCAGCGTCGAGGACGTGCGCCGGC
>DATLGW010000681.1:0-1866 GCA_035540315.1 Burkholderiaceae bacterium
CGCGGCAAGTACTTCTTCTGGGCGTCGGCAAGCGACCTGTACGGTCCGCGATTCATCGAGTCGTGCATCGAGCCGCTCGATGCGGATCCGCGCGTCGTGCTGGTCGGCGTTCGACCCATGGTGTTCGAGAACGACATCACGCAGGCGACTCCGCGCGGCACCGTGCTCGCGGCGCAGTTCACCGACCAGCGCGCGCACATGCTCGACGTGATGTCGACGATGGTTCGAGACGCGCACCTGTTTCGCGGAATCTACCGCCGCAGCGCGCTCGCGCAAATGATGCCGCTGCCGCCGCGCTTCGGCCAGGACCAGGTGACGCTGGTTCGCCTGGCCACGCTGGGGCGGCTGATCCAGCTGAACGGCCCCCATTACTTCGAGCGCTGGGCGCCCGGAGCGTCGACCCATACGATTCCGATGACCCGCCGCATCCGTCATTACGAGCCGCAGGCGGGCTGGTCGTGTTACCTGTTTCACCGGATCCGCAACGTCGCCGACTTCTGGCGGGTCGGCATGGCGCAGGCGAACGGCGCGATCGACTCGGGCCGGCTGGCCGTGCGCCTTGCCGGCGTCACCGCGCCGCTTGGCTACCAGGCGCTGCGTGACGACCTGGTCGACCTGCTGGTCATTGCGCTGGACTTCGCCCGGATTCCGATCCCGCGCCGGCGCAAGAGCCTGGCGCATTGAGCGAGTCGATGCAGCCGCGTTCGCTGCCATCGAGCCTGACCGGGCGCGGGCATCGCAGTGCGGCTGCGCGCGGCGAAGGCGCGCGCAGCGAGGAAGGCGAGGATGCCGCGCGCCGCTTCAACTGCTGGTTCGGCGGCATTCTCGGCGCCGGACTGGCGCTGCTGGTCGCGCTGCTCGCGCTGTTGCACGCTGCCGGCGGACTGCCGCCGCCGCCGCTGACCGCGAACAGCTGCATGAACGAGAAGTTTCGCTTTCTGCGCGATCAGCCGCTCGAGCGGGTCACGATGCTGGCGGTCGGCTCGTCGGTCACTGCGCGCAACCTCGACCTGTCGGTGCTCGCCGAGCGCACGCCGAAGGTGGCGGCGCTCAACGCCGCGACCTGTTACCTGTACATCGCGCAGACCGCGTACTACTCGAACCTGCTGCTCGAGCATGCCCGCTCGGTCGACACGCTGGTGATCGTCGTGGCGCCGCGGGACTTCGAATCCTGCCCGCCGTTCCAGACCGAGTTCGTCGATCGCCGCGCGCTGGCCGACTACGTGTTCGAGCGCCGCAGTCCGTGGCTCGTCTATGCCACGGGGCTGACGACGCGATTCTTCGGCGATGCATGGTCGCTGCTGGCGGATCCGGCCTTCCGCGAGATGCTCGCGCTCGACCCGTGGGGATCGATGCCGCTGAACCGCAAGCTCGATCACATGCCGCCGCCGAAGACTGACGCCCGCTGCTTCGCTGCGCTCGCGAAGCTCGAATCCGATGCGGCAGCGCGCGGCGTGCGGCTGGTCGTCGTGCACTTCCCGCCGAACCCGGACTGGGCCGGTGCCTACGACCGCGACGGACAGTTCTCCCGCACGTTCCGCGACGGCGTGCGCAGCTCGCTGCGGCACCCGACGACGCAGGTGATCGAAACCGACGCCGCCGCGTTCGACGCCGACGACTTCGCCGATGCGATCCATCTGCTGTGGCCGGCGGCGCGTCCGTTCACGCGGTTCGTCGCCGACCGCCTGCCGATGCACTAGGTCCGACCGGCGATGCTGTTCAATTCGCACGCCTTCGTCTTCGGTTTCCTGCCGATCGCGCTCGCAGGCTATCTGCTGCTCGCGCGGCTGCCCGACAAGGGGCCGGCTCGGCTGTGGCTGTTCGGCGCGTCCTGCGCGTTCTACCTGTACTGGAGCGCTTTCTACC
>DATLGW010000682.1:0-6300 GCA_035540315.1 Burkholderiaceae bacterium
TACCCTGACAGATCCGCCAACATCGCCCGACCACCAGCTTGAGTGCGACCCGTCCGACGAGCCTGAAGAGCAGCTCGTTTCTCTACCGGCCCGAGCGCCCCGACAACCAGCGCCTCGCGAACCTGTGCGGCGCCGTCGACCAGAACCTGCGCCAGATCGAAGAATCCTTCGACGTCCGCATCGCGCGTCGCGCCGACACGTTCACCGTCGAAGGTCCGCCGGAGCGGGCTAAGAGCACCGTGCGCGCGCTCGAACATTTCTACCGGCAGGCCGACGCGCCGCTGTCGATCGACGACATCCAGCTCGGGCTGGTCGAGCTGCGCCAGCCGCGAAGCCGCGACGCCGGCGGACCGCAGGACTCGCCGGTGCTGCACACGCGCCGCAGCGACCTGCAAGGCCGCACGCCGCGGCAACGCGAATACCTGCACAACATCCTGTCGCACGACGTGACGTTCGGCATCGGCCCGGCAGGCACCGGCAAGACCTATCTGGCCGTGGCCTGCGCGGTCGACGCGCTCGAGCGCGATGCGATCGGCCGCATCGTGCTGACGCGACCGGCGGTGGAAGCCGGCGAGCGGCTGGGGTTCCTGCCGGGGGACCTGGCGCAGAAAGTCGATCCGTACCTGCGCCCGCTGTACGACGCGTTGTACGACCTGATGGGCTTCGACCGCGTCGCCAAGATGTTCGAGCGCCAGGCGATCGAGATCGCGCCGCTCGCGTACATGCGCGGGCGCACGCTGAACCATGCGTTCATCATCCTCGACGAGGCGCAGAACACGACGCCCGAGCAGATGAAGATGTTCCTGACCCGCATCGGCTTCGGCTCGCGGGCGGTCGTGACCGGCGATGCCACGCAGATCGACCTGCCCCGCGGGCAGCCGAGCGGCCTGATCGAGGCGCGCCGGATCCTGCCGAAGGTGCGGGGAATCGCTTTCACTGAGTTCGACAGCACCGACGTGGTGCGGCATCCGCTGGTGGCGCGGATCGTCGATGCCTATGAGCGCCACGCGACGCCGCGCGACGGCTGAGCCGCGCTTTTCGCTGTCGATCCAGCACGCCGACGATGCCGGAGCCTGCCCGGTCGAGCGCCCGCAACTGCGTCGCTGGGTGCGCGCAGCGCTGCACGACGAGCCGGCTGCGCCGCCGATGTCGCTGACGCTGCGCTTCGTCGGCGAAGCCGAGGCGCGTGCGCTGAACTCGCGCTACCGCGGCCGGGACTATGCGACGAACGTGCTGACGTTTCCTTACGACGCAGGCAGCGCCGATATCGTGCTGTGCCTGCCGGTGCTCGAGCGCGAGGCGCGCGCGCAGCGCAAGCGGCCGGCCGATCACCTGGCGCACCTGGTCGTGCACGGAGTGCTGCATGCGCTGGGCTACGACCATGAACGCGGTGCCGATGCGCGCCGGATGCAGCAGCGCGAGACGGCCGTGCTGCGCCGGTTCCGGATCGCGGATCCCTATGCGGACGCCTGACCCGCCGGGCTCGGACCCCGACGCGGGGCATTTGGCCGTCACCGGCATCTCGGGTATCCTGAGCCCACCGCAACTTCGCTGGCCGTGATGTACGAGCCCTCCCGGGGCGTCGAGCGACCTTCCCTTCTCGAGCGCCTGTCGGCTCTTCTGCTGCGCACTCCGGACGACCGCGAGCAACTGCTCCAGGTACTGCGGCAGGCACACGAACGCGACCTGCTCGACGCCGACGCGATGTCGATGATCGAGGGCGTGCTGCAGGTCTCCGAGCTCGCGGCGCGCGACATCATGGTGCCGCGCTCGCAGATGGACGTGATCGACATCACCGAGCCGCCGGAGAAGTTCATCCCGAAAGTCATCGAAACCGCGCACTCGCGCTTTCCGGTCACCGCCGGCGAACGCGACAACGTGATCGGGATCCTGCACGCGAAGGACCTGCTGCGTCTGTATTCGGACGAGAAGCCGGCGGTGCGCGACCTGCTGCGCCCGGCGATCTTCATTCCGGAGTCGAAGCGGCTGAACGTGCTGCTGCGCGACTTCCGCGTCAACCGCAACCACATCGCGATCGTCGTCGACGAGTACGGCGGCGTGGCCGGGATGATCACGATCGAGGACGTGCTCGAGCAGATCGTCGGCGACATCGAGGACGAGTTCGATTACGACGAGGAGGCCGACCACATCGTGCCGATCGAGCCGGGGCCGCACGGCCCGCGCTACCGCGTGCGCGGCATCACCGAGATCCAGCAGCTGAACGAGGCGATCGGCACCACGTTCTCCGACGAGGATTTCGACACGGTCGCCGGCCTCGTGACCGATCAGTTCGGCCGGGTGCCGCGCCGCGGCGAGCAGGTCACGCTGCAGCACGTCCGTTTCGAGGTGCTGCGCGCCGACGCACGCTCGGTGCAGATCCTGCTGGTCGAACCGCTGCCGCAGACGCCGACCGAGCAATGAGGGCGCGAGCGGTCGCGCTCGCGCTGGGCGCCGCACATGCGGCGTCGTTCGCGCCGCTGTCGCTGTGGTGGCTGCAGCTGGCGGTGCTCGCTACGTTCTTCGGCTGGAGCGCCGCGCGCCAGCGCCGCTCGCCGGATCCGTGGCGAGCGGCCGTCGATGCCTGGTGGTTCGGGCTGGCCTGGTTCGGCGTGGGCATCTGCTGGCTGTTCATCAGCATGTATCGCTACGGCGGCCTGCCCGCGCCGCTCGCCGCGTTCGCGGTCGTGGTGTTCGCGGCCGGCCTCGCGATCTTCCCGGCGCTAGCGCACGCCGCGGCATTCGCGCTCGCCCGGGAAAAGCCCGGGCTGGCACTGGCCGTCGCGACCGCGGGAACCTGGACGCTGGCCGAGCTCGCCCGCGGCTACGTCTTCACCGGATTTCCATGGCTCGCAATCGGCTACGGCCAGGTCGACGGCCCGCTCGCAGGGCTGGCGCCCATTGCGGGCGTCTATGCCGTGGGACTCGGCGCGACGCTGACCGCCGCGCTGGCGGCCGCCAGCTGGCCCGCGCGATCCACCGCCGCGCCGCCGCAGGCGCCGGCAGCTCGGATCGCGGCTGCGCTGGCCGCGCTCGCGGTGCTCGTCGCCGCCGGCGCGGCATCGGCGCTGCGGTTCGCCGAGCCGTACGGGGAGCCGCTGACGGTGCGCCTGCTGCAGGGCAACGTGCCGCAGCACCTGAAGTTCGAGCCGAACCGGGCGCTTGCCGCGATGCAGATGTACACCGAGCTGATCGAGGCTGCGCCCGCGCAGCTGACGATCCTGCCGGAGACCGCTTGGATCGTGCCGTGGAGCGGGACCCCGCCGCGGATCGCGCATCGGATCGAGGACTACGTGCGGTCGAACGGCGCGGCCGTCGCGATCGGCATGCCGCTGCCGGTCGATTCGCCCGAGGGAACGCTGGCGAACAGCGTGCTCGTGCTCACGCCCGCGACCGTTGCCGATCCGCGCGCTGCCGCACCGCGGTACGACAAGCGTCACCTGGTGCCGTTCGGCGAGTTCATCCCGCTCGGGTTCGGCTGGTTCGTCGGCCTGATGGACATTCCGCTGGGCGAATTCGCGCGCGGTGCATCCGATCAGCCGCCGATCGAAGTCGCCGGGCAGCGGATCGGCTTCAACGTCTGCTACGAGGACCTGTTCGGCGAGAAGATCGCGGTCGCAGTCGGCGGCGCCCGCGGCGCAACGGTGCTGGCCAACGTCAGCAACCTCGCCTGGTTCGGCGATTCGCACGCGCTGCCGCAGCACCTGCAGATCGCGCGGATGCGATCGCTCGAGACCCAGCGGCCGATGCTGCGCGCAACCAATACCGGCGTGACCGCCGCGATCGACGCCGACGGCACCGTGATCGGCCGACTGCCGACGGCGACCGCGGGCGTGCTCGCGGTGACCGTACAGGGCCGCAGCGGGCTGACCCCTTTCGTTCGATTCGGCAACGGCCCGGCCGCCGCAGCCGCATCGATCGCAGTGCTGCTCGCCGCGTTGCTGGGGCCAGCCGCTAGAATCCTGAACTCCGCGACCCGCGGATCGTGACCGGATCATCGACCCGAACGCAATGCTCAGTTTCCAGCAAGTGATCCTGCGCCTGCAGCAGTACTGGGATCGCCAGGGCTGCGCGCTGCTGCAGCCGTACGACATGGAGGTCGGCGCCGGCACGTTCCACACCGCGACGTTCCTGCGCGCGATCGGACCCGAGCCCTGGCGCGCGGCGTACGTGCAGCCGTCGCGGCGGCCGAAGGACGGCCGCTACGGCGAGAACCCAAACCGGCTGCAGCATTACTACCAGTACCAGGTGGTGCTCAAGCCGTCGCCGCCGGACATCCTCGATCTGTACCTGGCGTCGCTGCGCGAGCTCGGCATCGATCCGCTGCGCAACGACATCCGCTTCGTCGAGGACGACTGGGAGTCGCCGACGCTGGGCGCCTGGGGCCTGGGCTGGGAGGTCTGGCTCAACGGCATGGAGGTCACGCAGTTCACCTACTTCCAGGAGGTCGGGTCGCTGAAGTGCCAGCCGATCACCGGCGAGATCACCTATGGGCTCGAGCGGCTCGCGATGTACCTGCAGCGCGTGCAGAGCGTCTACGACCTGACCTGGACCGACGGCATCAGCTATCGGGACGTGTTCCACCAGAACGAGGTCGAGCAGTCGCGCTACAACTTCGAGCTCGCGAACGCGCCGATGCTGGTTCGCCATTTCGACGACTTCGAGGCCGAGGCCGTGCGGCTGATCGAGGCGCAGCTCGCGCTGCCGGCGTACGAGATGACGATGAAGTGTTCGCACGTGTTCAACCTGCTCGATGCGCGCGGCGCGATCTCGGTGACCGAGCGCGCCGCATACATCGGCCGCGTGCGCGCGCTCGCGCGCAGCGTCGCGCACGCGTATTTCGAATCGCGCGAGCGGCTCGGCTTTCCGATGCTCGCCCCGCTCGGGCGCGCTGCATGAGCGACGCGGCGCCGCTGCTGGTCGAACTGCTGTGCGAGGAGTTGCCGCCGAAGGCGCTGGCTCGCCTGGGCGACGCGTTCGCTGCCGGGCTGCTCGACGCGCTGCGCGAACAGCAGCTTGCGGTCGACGACGCGCGCGGCGTGCCGTTCGCGACGCCGCGGCGGCTGGCGGTGCTGATCGACCCGGTGCGCGCGCGGGCGCCGGACCAGACCGTTCGCGTCAAGGGGCCCAGCGTTTCGGTCGGACTCGACGCGAACGGCGAGCCGACGGTGGCGCTGCGCAAATGGGCCGACAAGCAGGGCGCGTCGCTCGAACAGCTGAGCCGCGAATCGGACGGTCGCCAGGACAGTTTCTGGTTTACGCGCACTCAGGCTGGCGCGGCGCTCGATTCGGCGATCGAAGCTGCGATCGCGCGCGCGCTCGAGCGGCTGCCGATCCCGAAGGTGATGCACTACCAGCTCGGTGACGGCACGACGACCGTCAGTTTCGTTCGTCCGGCGCACGGCCTGCTCGTGTTGCACGGCACCGCGGTGCTGCCGGCGTCGGTGCTGGGCCTGCGCTCGAGCCGGCTGACGCACGGGCACCGGTTTCTCGGGCGCGCCGAAATCGAGCTCGAGCATGCGAACGACTACGAACGGCGGCTGACCGACGAGGGCCGCGTGATTCCGAGCTTCGCGCGCCGGCGCAGCCGCATCGAATCGATGCTGCGCGATGCGGCGGCCGGATTGCGCGCGTCGCTCGGGGACGACGCCGAGGTTTCGGAGCTGCTCGACGAGGTGACCGCGCTGGTCGAGTGGCCGGCCGTCTACGTCGGCGAGTTCGAGCGGGAGTTCCTGAGCGTGCCGCAGGAATGCCTGATCCTGACGATGCGCACGAACCAGAAGTACTTTCCGCTGTTCGATGCACAGGGACGGCTCGAGCCGCGCTTCCTGATCGTGTCGAACATGCAGATCGCCGACGCATCGAACATCGTCGACGGCAACGAGCGCGTCGTGCGGCCGCGGCTGGCCGATGCGCGGTTCTTCTTCGAGCAGGACCGGCGCCGGCGGCTGGCCGAGCGCGTGCCGCAGCTCGCGCAGGTCGTCTATCACGCGAAGCTCGGCACGCTCGCGCAGCGCGTCGACCGGATCCGCGCGCTGGCCGGCGCGATCGCGACGCGGCTGGGGACCGACGCGGCCGCCGCCGAGCATGCGGCGACGCTCGCGAAGGCCGACCTGCTGACCGCGATGGTCGGCGAGTTCCCCGAGCTGCAGGGCGTGATGGGACGGCACTATGCGCTGCACGACGGCGAGCCGGCCGAGGTCTGCGAGGCGATCGCAGAACATTACCGGCCGCGGTACTCGGGCGATGCGCTGCCGCGAACCGATGCCGGCACCGCGGTCGCGCTCGCGGACAAGCTCGAGA
>DATLGW010000683.1:0-2091 GCA_035540315.1 Burkholderiaceae bacterium
CTTCTACCGCTGGCTGCGCCGCGAGCGGCTTCGCGACGACGATCCGACGCTGCGGATCGGCGCGGCCCGGCCCACGCCGCGGTTCCCGAAATCGCTGTCGGAGTCGCAGGTCGAGGCGCTGCTGGCCGCGCCGCGCACCGATTCGCCGCTCGGGCTGCGCGATCGCGCAATGCTCGAGACGCTGTACGCGACCGGGCTGCGGGTGTCGGAGCTGGTCGGGCTGAAGACGGTCCAGCTCAGCCTGGCCGACGGGGTGGTCCGGGTGATCGGCAAAGGCAACAAGGAGCGGCTGGTGCCGCTGGGCGAGGCCGCGATCGACGCGATCGGACAGTATCTGAAGCAGGCGCGCGGCGCGCTGCTCGGCCCGCGAGCGGCCGATGCGCTGTTCGTCACCGCGCGCGGCGACGCGATGACGCGGCAGATGTTCTGGGTGCTGATCCGCCGCCACGCGCGGGCCGCGGGCATCGCTGCGCCGCTGTCGCCGCACACGTTGCGGCACGCGTTCGCGACGCATCTGCTGAACCACGGCGCGGACCTGAGGGTCGTGCAGCTGCTGCTGGGCCACGCGGACATCTCGACGACCCAGATCTACACGCACATCGCGCGCGAGCGGCTGAAGACGTTGCACGCGCGGCATCACCCGCGCGGCTGAGCGTTAACGCGAGACCGCCGATCAGTCGCCCGCGGCCGGCGCGCGACCCGGCGCGCGACGGCGCGGAACGCGTCCGATACCGGGCTGCCGTCGGTGCCGTGCGACGCGAGCGCAAGCGGGTAGTGCAGCGCGCGCCCGGAATGCGTCAGCTCGACATAGGCGACGCTGTCCAGGCGCACCGACCGCATCGCTTCGGGCACCAGCGCGAGACCCACGCCGCCTGCGACCAGCGCCAGGATCGTCTGCATCTGCGATGCCTCCTGGACGACCCGCGGAAAGAAACCCGCCTGCTGGCAAGCGGCGAGCACCGCGCCGGTGAAGCCGGGGCCTTCGCTGATCGGCAGCCCGACGAACGCTGCCGAACGCAGCGCAGCGAGCTCGACCTGCCGCGTACGCGCGAGCGCCGCGCCGGCCGGTACCGCGACGATCAGCCGCTCCTTGCGCAGCGGCTCGACCTGCAGGTCTTCGCCGGCGCCTTGGGCCGGCGGCACGATCAGCGCCAGATCGACCGCGCGCTGCCGCAGCGCCTCGAGCTGGCGCGCGCTGCTGTCGCCGCGCAGGATCAGCTTGACCGACGGATAGCGGTGCTGGAACTCGTGCAGCAGTTCAGGCAGCACGAGGAACGACGCGCTCGGCACGAACGACAGCCGCAGCAGGCCGATCATCCCGCGCGCGGCCCGTTGCGCAGTCTCCACCGCCAGCTGCGCCTGGCTCAGCGTGCGGCGGGCCTCCTCGAGAAACGCCGCCCCGGCCGCGGTCAACGCGACCCGGTGGCGGGTGCGCTCCAGCAGCGCCACCCCGATCTGCTGCTCGAGCCGCTGGATCGCCGCGGTCAGCGGCGGCTGCGACATGTGGAGCCGCTGCGCCGCCCGCCGGAAGCTGAGCTCCTCGGCGACCGCGACGAACTGGCGCAACTGGCGCAGGTGCATGGTGATCCACTCCGCATATCAATCGCCGGTGCAAATAGTATTTGAAATATCACGGCGAATTCACTATTGATAACGTTTTGCCCGAACTCCCGATTTCGACTGCGAGGTATTCGACGATGCAACCGTCCCTGCTCGAAGAACTGACGCCGGTGCCGAATCCGTACCCGGTCGTCGCCGAAATGCAATTCCCGGACATCTGGCGCCTGTGCCAGCAGGCGCGCGAGCTCGCGTGGGACCCGGAATCGATCGACTTCTCGGACCTGACGCAAGCGCAATTGCCCGACGAGGTCCGCGCGGCCGGCGCCGAATGGTGGAGCCTGCGGGCATGGATGGAGCACGGCGCGATTCCGTACGGCGCCGAGCGCTTGCGTGACGCGATCTTCGGGCACCTGCCGTTCGAGGTGAAGCAGCACGTGACGAACTTCATCTCCGAGGAGCTGCGCCACCACGAGGCGTCGTTCCGGATCGCGAACGCGCTGGGCGGCTATCACGCGTCGCCGCGGGCCGACT
>DATLGW010000684.1:0-2793 GCA_035540315.1 Burkholderiaceae bacterium
CTGCAGAGCCGCGCGGCGCAGGCAATACGCGACGATCTGGACCGCCTGCGCAAGATTCAGCGAATCGTAGTCGGCATCGGTCGGGATCGACAGCAGCCGCTGGCAACGGCCGGCCTGCTCGATCGACAGACCGATCCGCTCGCTGCCGAACACGAAGGCGACCCGATGCTGCGGATGTGCCGCGAGCTCGTCGAGCGCGAGTTCCGCAATGCGCTCGGGCGGCTGCGGCGGCGGCCCGTACTCGCGGCCGCGGGCGCTGACTGCCACTGCCAAAGTCGCATCGCCGATCGCGTCGGTGAACGAGCTGCTGATCCGTACTGCCGAAAGCACGTCGGTGGCGCCGCTCGCGAACGCGATCGCCTCGGGCTGCGATGGCGCGTCGGGCCATCGCGGCGACACCAGCACCAGCTCGCGCAGGCCCATCACTTTCATTGCGCGGGCGGCCGCACCGATGTTGCCCGGATGGCTGGGTTCGACCAGCACGATCCGCACCCGAGGCAGCAGCGCGAGCGCGTCCCTCGCCGGCGTTGCGGTCATCGCCCCTCACCTACAATGTCGGTTTTCGATCGGACGCACGCCGAATGCATCCCATGTTGAATGTCGCCGTCCGCGCTGCGCGCAGCGCCGGGCGGATCATCACCCGCGCGGCGATCGATTTCGATTCGACGGCGATCACGCGCAAGCGCCAGAACGACTTCGTCACCGAAGTCGATCGGGCCGCCGAGCAGGTGATCATCGACACGCTGCTGGGCGCCTATCCGGAGCACGCGATTCTAGCCGAGGAGTCGGGACACCGGCCGGGCAAGCGCAACGAGGCTGCGATGGAGGCCGAGCACCTGTGGATCATCGATCCGCTGGACGGCACGACGAACTTCATTCACGGCTTGCCGCAATACTGCGTGTCGATCGCGTTGATGCAGCGCGGCGTGGTCACGCAGGCCGTCGTGTACGACCCGAACCGCGACGAGCTGTACACCGCGACGCGCGGCCGCGGCGCGTTCCTGAACGATCGGCGCATTCGCGTGAGCCGCCGCGCGAAGCTGGAAGAATCGCTGATCGGCACCGGATTCCCGTACCGCAAGCTCGACTCGCTCGATCGCTACCTCGCGATCTTTCGCGCCGTATCGCAGGACGCCGCCGGCCTGCGCCGGCCGGGGGCGGCCGCGCTCGACCTGGCCTACGTCGCCGCAGGCCGCTACGACGGCTTCTTCGAGATCGGGCTGCTCGCGTGGGACGTCGCCGCGGGCGCGCTGCTGATCACCGAAGCCGGCGGGCTGATCGGCGACTTCACAGGCGAAAGCGACTATCTGTTCGGCGAGACGGTGGTCGCCGGCACGCCGAAAGTGTTCACTCAGCTGCTGGCGCTGATCGGTAGATGCTGAGGAACGCACTGACCGCCTGCTCGATCTGACTCGCGCGCTGTTCGCGGCTCAGGCTGCTCGCGCTGCCGCAGGCGGCAATGAACTGATGCTGGCCCTGCACCAGCGCGACGAAGCGTTCCGCGGCGAGCCGCGGATCGTCGATGCGAAGCCGATGCCGCTGCGCCAGCTGTGCGAAGTGCTCGCCCAGCCGCTGCAGCGCCGAATCGAGCCCGTTCGACAGCACCGCACGGCGCAGTGCCGGAAACCGCGGCCCTTCCGAGACTGCCAGTCGGTACATCGCCAGCGAATCGGGCGACAGCATCCGTTCCTGGATCCGCGCGGCCAGCAGCTGCAATCCGGCGCGAACGTCGTCGGCCGCATCGGCCTCGGCGCTGGACAGCGGATCGAAGAACGACGCGATGCGCCGGCTCATCACCGCCTCGAACAGCTCTTCCTTCGTTCCGAACTCCGCGTACAGCGTCGCGAGCGAACCGCCGGCGAGGCGCACCACTTCGTTGACGCTGACGCCCGAGTAGCCGCGCTGCAGGAACAGCTGCTCGGCCACGTCGACGAATCGCTGGCGGCGCTCGGCGAGCTTCATGGCGCCCAGCCGCCGCCGAGCGCGCGCATCAGATCCACGCTGTAGGCGAGCCGCGCCTGGCGGTTGCGCACCCAGGCCAGCTCGGCATCGTTGACGGTCCGCTGCGCATCGAGCACCTCGAGGTACGCCGAGTAGCCCGACTCGTAGCGGATCGTCGACAGCCGAAGCGCGTTGCGCGCTGCGTCGACGCGCGCCTGCAGATCGGCCTCGACCGCGGTCGACTGCGACAGGTTCGCGATCCCGTCGGCGACCTCGCGGAACCCGGTCTCGATCGCGCGCTGGTAGCTGCCCAGCACCTGGCGTTGCCGCGCTTCGGCCTGCTCGGTGCGGGCCGCGATGCGCCCGGCGTCGAAGATCGGAAGCGCGAGCCCGAATCCGAGCGACCAGATGCGCGCGCCGCTGTTGAGCAGATCGGCCAGATCGGCGCTTTGCCCGCCGAAAAAGCCGGTCAGCGAGATCGTCGGATACATTGCAGCGCGCGCCACGCCGATGCGCGCATTGGCCGCGACCAGCTGCTGTTCGGCCGCGCGGATGTCGGGGCGGCGCTCCAGCAGCGACGACGGCAGCCCCAGCGGCGGCGTCGGCGGCACCGGCAGCGCCAGCAGATCGCCCTCGGCCACCCGCAGCCCGAGCTGCCCGGTCAGCACGCCCAGCAGGTTCTCCAGCACGCGCCGCTGCCGCTCCAGATCGCGCAACTGCGCGGCGGCCTCGGCGCGGGCCGCCAGCGCCTGGCTGACCTCGAGCTCCGACGCGATGCCGCCGGCAGCGCGATTGCGCACCAGCTGCAGCGATTCGTTGCGCACGCGCAGCGTTCGCATGACGACCTGGCGC
>DATLGW010000685.1:0-2043 GCA_035540315.1 Burkholderiaceae bacterium
GGCCACGGTCCTCCTTTTATGACAGCCCGCAAAACGGGAACGGTCGTGAACCCGGGGAAAACGACCGCTTTCCGGCACGCCAGCGTACCGGCATCGTCCGCACTCGCATAATTCCGTTGTTTTCTGGCATCCATTGAAGAAATCAATCCGAGCCGACCGTCGGACACGGGCAGGCCGGGTATAGACGCACTCTATACATCGGCGACAGATATTCGATTGGCAGCGATAGGTCGTGGCCGACTAGTATTCGAGCGCCGGCGCTGCGGCCCCACGCTGCGTCGGTTCGACAGAGCGACAGCCAGCCCAGACTGGCGCGGGTACTCGCAACCAAACGGAGGAGCACATGGGCCTGCAGACGGTCTTCAAGGTCAAGGGACTGGCGCGAACGGCGGCCGCGGCGCTGACGCTGGCGCTGGCCGCAGCGATGCCGGCGGCGGCGAAGGATCCCGAAGTCTTGACGATGGGGGTGATCCCGTTCGAGGAGATCCAGCTGACCGCGGAGAAGTTCAAGGGCGTGGTCAAGGCGATCGAGGCAGCGACCGGCAAGAAGGTCGAGTGGTTCTTCCCGACGTCGTACGCGTCGCTGATCGAGTCGCAGCGGCGAGGCTTCATTCACATCGGCTACTACGGTCCCGAGTCGTACATCAAGGCGACCGAGGTCTCGAACGGCGCGATCGAGGCGTTCGCGCAGGCGATGTGGGGCGGCGGCTCGTACCGGACCAAGGAAGACGGCTATCGGTCGTTCATCATCGTCAAGGCCGACAGTCCGTTCCAGTCGGTGGCGGACCTGAAGGGCAAGACGCTTGCGCTGACGAACGCCAGCAGCACGTCGGGCAACCTGATTCCCAAGGTCGAGCTGGGCAAGCAGCTGAACACGAAGCTGGGGCGGCATTTCGGTCAGGTCTTCTACGCGGGCAGCCACACGGCCGCGGCGCTCGCCGTGCTGCAGGGGCGTGCCGACGCCGCAGCAGTCGCCGATGTGACGCTGGACTGGGCGGTGGACAAGAAGGAATTCGACGGCAAGACGTTCCGGATCATCTGGCGGTCGAGCAAGCTGCCGCTGGATCCGTTTGCGTGGCGCAAGGACCTGCTGTCCGAGGACTTGCGAAAGAAGATCGCCGCGGCGCTGATCGAGCTCGACAAGACGCCCGAGGGCCGGGATTTCCTCAAGCGCACCCGCTCCGAACGCGTCGAGCCGGTCGCCGACAGCGCCTACGACGGGGTGCGTGCGGTGATGAAGGAATACAAGGCTTGGGAGTGACTGGCGCCGCCAGAGGTGGACCGATGGCGACGCTCAGCATCACGGGCATCTGCAAGCGCTACCCCGGCAGGAGCGACAACGCGCTCGGCGGCGTGAGCCTGGAGGTCGTGGGCAGCGAGGTGGTGGCGCTGCTGGGCCGAAGCGGCTCGGGCAAGAGCACCCTGTTGCGCTGCATCAACCGGCTCGTGGATCCCGATTCGGGCACGGTGACGTTCGACGGCACCGACATCACCGCGCTGGGCCCGCGCGCGCTCGGCCGGATGCGTCGGCAGATCGGCATGATCTTCCAGGAGTTCAACCTGGTGAACCGGCTGTCGGTCATCGACAATGTGTTGTGCGGCCGGGTGGCCTCGGTCGGGGTTCTGCGCTGCTGGTTCAAGGTGTTTCCGCGCGCCGACGTCGAGCGTGCCGAGCAGCTGCTCGAGCGGGTCGGACTGATCGACCTGCGCTACAAGCGCGCCGACGCGCTCAGCGGCGGGCAGCGCCAGCGCGTGGGCATTGCGCGCGCGCTGATGCAGCAGCCGCGGCTGCTGCTGGCCGACGAGCCGACGGCCAGCCTCGATCCGGTCACCGGCGCCGAGATCTTCGAGCTGATCTGCGACCTGGCCCGCACCAACGGCATTCCGATCCTGATCAGCATCCACGACGTGCATCTGGCGCAGAAGTACGTCGAGCGGATCGTCGCGCTGCGCGACGGGCTCAAGGTGTTCGACGGCGCGGCCGCGCAACTGGATTTCGAGACGATCTATCGGCTGGCCGATCCGGCGTCGGCGCCGGTCGCG
>DATLGW010000686.1:0-10676 GCA_035540315.1 Burkholderiaceae bacterium
GATCCGCGCGGGCGCGGTGATTCTCGCGATCGAGGCGGCGCTGACCGTTTCGATCGGCGCGATCCTGTGCTGCCTGTTTCCGGGCGTGCTGCGCATGCAACCGCACACGCGTCGTCCCGCCGGCGCGGCAGGCGGTCGCGCGCCGCGACGATGAGCAGCGCCGCGCTGTACGCGTCGGCCGGTGCGCTGCTGTTCGCGCTCGGCGTGTGGGGACTGGTCGCGCACGCCCATCTGCTGCGCAAGGTCATCGCGTTCAACGTCGCCGGAAGCGGCACGTTCCTGGTGATGATCGGCCTGGCGCAGCGTGCCGCATCCCCCGACCCGGTGCCGCAGGCGCTGGTGCTGACGGGCATCGTGGTCGCAGTCGCGGCGACCGCGCTCGCGCTCGCGCTGGTGCGGCGGCTGTACGACCAGACGGGCCGCTGCGAGCTCGACGTCGGCGACGACGATTGACTCGTGCGCGGTGACGCGATGATCGACTTGCCGTCGCTCGCGATCATGACCCCGCTGGTCTACGCGATCATTGCGTTCGCCGCCGGGCAGCGGACCGCGCGGATCCTCGCGCCGGTCGCGCTGACCGCTTTCGCGCTGCTCGCCGCGGCGCTGGTCGATGCGGTCGTGCGCGACGGCGTGCAGCGCGTCGCGGTCGCAGGGTGGGCCGCGCCGCTGGGGATCGAGCTCGTCGCGGACGGACTGGCGTGCGCGATGGTCGCGATGACGGCAGCCGTGTCGCTGGGCGCCGGGCTCTACGCGCTGTGGTACCTCGATCCGCGCGAGCCGGGAACGGCATCTTTCTGGCCGCTCGGCGGGCTGCTGATCGCATCGTTGAATGCGTTGTTCCTGTCGGCGGACCTGTTCAACGTCTACGTTGCGCTCGAGCTGCTCGGGCTGGCGGCGGTGGGTCTGGTCGCGCTGCAGCGCTCGGCGCCTGCGATCGCCGCGGCGCTGCGCTATCTGCTGGCCGCGCTGCTGGGCTCGCTCGCGTACCTGATGGGCGTCGCGCTGACCTACGGCGCGCACGGCACGCTCGCGTTCGCCGAGCTGTCGCTGCGGATGAGCGCCTCGCCGGTCGCCTGGTCGGCGCTCGCGCTGATCTGCGTGGGCATGCTGCTGAAGACCGCGCTGTTTCCGCTGCACTTCTGGCTGCCGCCGGCGCACGGCGGCGCGGTCACGCCGGCGAGCGCGCTGCTGTCGGCCGTCGTGATCAAGGGGTCGTTCTACGTGCTGCTGCGGCTGTGGTTCGACGTGTTCGGCGCCGCCGTCGGCGCGCATGCGGCGCACCTTCTGGGGGCGCTCGGCGCGGCGGCCGTGTTGTGGGGCTCGCTGCTCGCGATGCGTCAGCTGCGGCTGAAGATGGTCGTCGCCTATTCGACCGTCGCCCAGGTCGGCTATCTGTTCCTGCTGTTTCCGCTCGCGACCGACGCGCGCGTTGCTGCCGACGCGTGGAGCGGCGGCGTCTATCATGCCGTGTCGCACGCGTTCGCCAAGAGCGCGATGTTCCTGGCGGCCGGCGCAATGATCGCCGCCAGCCCGAGCGATCGCATCGATCGGCTCGCGGGCGTCGCGCAGCGGGTGCCGATCGGGGTGTTCGCGTTCGCGCTGGCCGGCATGTCGATCATGGGGCTGCCGCCGACCGGCGGCTTCATCGCGAAATGGCTGCTGCTCGCGTCGGCCGTCGCTTCGGGGCAGTGGTGGTGGGCGGTCGTGCTGCTGGCCGGTGGTGCGCTCGCTGCGGTCTACGTGTTCCGCGTGCTGCGTTGGGCGTTCGTGATGCGCGGCGTGCGGTCCGAAGAACCGATCGCGGCATTGCGGCCGCTGGAGCTGATCGCGATGGCGCTGGCGCTGATCGCGATCGGCCTGGGCTTTGCGCCGCAGCTGCTGCTCAGGCTGCTGCAGGTCGGTCCGATGGCCAGCGGCGCGCTGTGATGGCCGGGAGGGACGGCCAGTGAGCTGGAACGTCGCTGCGCCGCTGCTGGTGATCGCCACATCGTTGTCCGCCGGCATCGCGATCTTCTTCCTCGCTGAAGCCAGCCAACGGCTGCGTAGCACGCTCAACATCGGCGCCGCGCTGATCAAGCTGATGCTGGTGGCCGCGATGCTGCTGTGGATCTATCAGGGCGAGACATTCGAGTTCCGCTACGCGCTGCTGCCGGGGATCGATTTCGTGCTGCGCGCCGATGCGCTGTCGATGCTGTTCGTCACGCTGTCGGCGGGGTTGTGGCTGCTGACGACGATCTACGCGATCGGCTACCTCGAGCATGCGGAGCACCGGTCTCGCTTCTTCGGTTTCTTCAGCCTGTGCGTGACGACCACGATGGGAATCGCGTTCGCGGGCAATCTGCTGACGTTCTTCGTGTTCTACGAGCTGCTGACGCTCGCGACCTATCCGCTGGTCGTCCATCGGGGCACTGCCGGAGCGCTTCGGGCCGGCGGCGCCTATCTCGCGTACACGCTCGGAGGCGGCGTCGCGCTGCTGGGCGGCATCGCGTGGATGCATGCGCTGGTGGGCACGCGCGACTTCGAAAACGGGGGCTTTTCGCAGCTGCCCGTGGACGCGCCGATCGGACAGCTGACGATCGTGTTCGCGCTGCTGATCGCCGGGCTCGGCGTCAAGGCTTCGCTGGTGCCGCTGCACGGGTGGCTGCCGCGAGCGATGGTCGCGCCCGCGCCGGTCAGCGCGCTGTTGCATGCGGTC
The DNA here is from genome assembly GCA_035540315.1 of Burkholderiaceae bacterium. GTDB lineage: Bacteria > Pseudomonadota > Gammaproteobacteria > Burkholderiales > Burkholderiaceae_E > DATLGW01. The sequence goes on from DATLGW010000686.1 coordinate 2,696, forward strand.
GCCGTGGTCAAGGCCGGCGCGTTCGGCATCGCGCGCGTCGTCTACGACGTGTTCGGCATCGAGATCGTGCACGACCTCGGGCTGTTGACGCCGCTCGGGATCGTCGCGGCGTTCACGATCCTCTACGGCTCGCTGCGGGCGCTGACGCAGGTCGACCTGAAGAAGCGGCTGGCGTTCTCCACCGTCAGCCAGGTTTCTTACATCATCCTGGGGATCACGCTGTTCGGCCCGATCGGCACCGTCGGGGGGCTGGTGCACCTGGTGCACCAGGGCGTGATGAAGATCACGCTGTTCTTCTGCGCCGGCAATTATGCGGAGACGCTCGGGATTCACCGGATCGACGAGATGGACGGCGTCGGACGGCGCATGCCATGGACGACCGCTGCATTCACCGTGGGCGCGCTGGGCATGATCGGCCTGCCGCCGACCGCCGGCTTCATCAGCAAGTGGTATCTCGGCATGGGGGCGTACCAGGCCGGCATGCTGTGGGCGATTGCGGTGCTCGCAGCCAGCACGCTGCTCAACGCCGCGTACTTCCTGCCGATCGTCTATCGCGCATGGTTCTCGCCGCAGGTCGGGCGCTGGCCGCATGCGCAGCCGCGCGGCCGGCTCGAGACTCCGTGGATGCTGCTGGTGCCGGCGGTCGCGACCGCCACGCTGACCGTCGTGCTCGGCCTGGCGGCGAGCACGGCGTGGAGCCCGCTCGAGTGGGCGCTGCTGATCGCGCAGCGGGAGTACCTGCGATGACGGCCGCCGGGCTGCTCGCCGCGTTCGCGACGCCGCTGCTGGTTGCGGTGCTGGCGCCGACGCTGTGCGCGGCGCTGTTGCCGTCTCGCAAGGCGGCCGCGATCGTGCCGGCACTTGCCGGCGCCGCCGCGTTGCCGGCGCTGCTGTTCGCGCTGCTGTCCAGCGGGCAGCCGGCGCTGCAGATCGACTGGGTGCTGTTCGGCGTGCGCATGGCGCTCGACGACACCGGCCGGGTGTTCCTGATCGCCAGCGCCACGTTGTGGTTGTGCGCCGGCTGGTATGCGCGCGGGTACCTGCAAGGCGACCGGCGCTGCGGCGCGTTCTTCGGCTTCTTCCTGGTCGCGCAGGCGGGCAACTACGCGTTGATCCTGGCGCAGGACATCGCGAGCTTCTACCTGGGATTCGCGACGATGACGTTCGCCGCCTACGGTCTGGTCGTTCACGATCGGACCGCCGAGGCGTTGCGCGCCGGGCTCGTGTACATCGCGATGGCGCTGCTCGGCGAGGCGATGCTGATCGCGTCGTTCGTGATCATCGCGGCCACTGCGCAGACCGCCGATCTCGCGATCGCGTCGGCCGCGATTGCCCACTCGCCGAACCGCGACCTGATCGTCGCGTTGCTGATCGCCGGCTTCGGCGTCAAGGCCGGCGTGCCGCTGCTGCACATGTGGCTGCCGTTGGCGCATCCGGTCGCGCCGACGCCGGCGAGCGCGGTGCTCTCGGGCGCGATCATCAAGGCCGGCCTGCTCGGCTGGCTGCGGTTCCTGCCGCTCGGGCAGGCCCCGATCGAATGGGGCGGGGTGCTCGTCGTCGCCGGAGTGATCGCGATGTTCGGCGCGGTGATCGCCGGGGTCGCGCAGCGCGACTCGAAGACGGCGCTCGCGTATTCGTCGGTGAGCCAGATGGGCTACCTGATGGTGGCGGTGGGCGCCGGTCTGCTGGTGCCGCAGGCCTGGCCGTTGCTGCTGCCGGCGGCGGCGATGTACGCGCTGCACCACGGGCTGTCGAAGGGCGCGCTGTTCCTCGGCGTCGGCGTGCTGCGAGCGCAATGCGTACCGCGCCGCGCCGGAATGCTCGGCATGCTGCTGCCTGCCGCAGCGCTCGCCGGCGCCCCGCTCACCAGCGGCGTGCTGGCGAAGGACTGGCTCAAGCACGGGTTGGCGGCGCTCGAGTCGGAGTGGGGGGCGTGGCTGGTCGGGACGCTGGGCATCGCAGCGATGGCCACGACGCTGATCATGGCGCGCGTGATCGCGCTCGCGTTGCGCGAATACGGCAGCGCCACGCACGGTCACGATCACGGCGACAGCGGCGGCGGCGAACCGGGCGCAGGAACCGGTCGCGACGACGGCGGCGCGGCCAGCTGGGGCCTGCTCGCGCCGTGGCTCGTGCTGCTGGCGGCGGTCGCGGTATCGAGCTGGCTCGCGCCCGCGTGGATCGCGCTCGAGGTGCCCCCCGCATGGGAGTGGGCAGCGATCTGGAGCAGCGTCTGGCCGATCGGCGGCGGCTTGCTGATCGCAGTGCTCGGTGCCACCGCGCTGCGCAGGCGCGCGTTCGTCATTCCGGCGGGAGACGTGCTCGCGCCGCTCGAGACCGTGCTGCGCCCGCTCGCGCGCGGCGCCGGCAACGTGCTGCGCCTGCTGGACGTGCGCTACGAGTTCTCGGCGCCGCCGGCGCTGGCGCGGGCGTCGCGCGTCGAGGCCGGGATCAGCGCATGGCGCACGGCGGGGATCGCGGTGCTGCTGCTGCTGGCGGCGTTCGTTGCCGCGCTGGCGCTCGGCTGAGCGGTCGGGCGGCGCCGTCCGACGGCGCCGCCCATCACATCACTGCGCCGAGATACCAGGGCACGAACTCGTCGTTGCCGATGCCCAGGTCCTCGCTCTTCGTGTGCTCGCCCGAGGCGATCCGCAGCATCAGCTCGAATATCTCGCGGCCCTTCTGCTGGACCGTGACGGTGCCGTCGATGATCTCGCCGCAGTTGACGTCCATGTCCTCGGACATCCGCTCGTACAGCGGCGTGTTCGTCGCAAGCTTGATCGACGGCGCCGGCTTGCACCCGTAGACCGAACCGCGTCCGGTCGTGAAGCACACCAGGTTCGCGCCGCCGGCGACTTGACCTGTCGCCGACACGGGATCGTATCCGGGCGTGTCCATGTAGACGAAGCCCTTCGCAGTCACCGGCTGCGCGTACTCGAACACGTCGACCAGGTTCGTCGTTCCGCCCTTGGCCACGGCGCCCAGCGACTTCTCGAGGATCGTCGTCAGCCCGCCGGCCTTGTTGCCCGGCGACGGATTGTTGTCCATGCTGCCTTCGTTGCGCTCGGTGTACTGCTCCCACCAGCGAATCCGCGCCATCAGCTTGTCTGCCACCTGCGCGCTGACCGCGCGGCGCGTCAGCAGGTGCTCGGCGCCGTAGATCTCGGGCGTCTCCGACAGGATCACCGTCCCGCCGTGCACAACCAGCAGGTCGCAGGCCGCGCCCAGCGACGGATTCGCCGTGATCCCCGAGTAGCCGTCGGAGCCGCCGCACTGCAGCCCGACGGTCAGGTGGCTCGCCGGCGCCGGCGCGCGCTGCATCCGGTTCGCGTGCGGCAGCATCGATTTCACGGCGTCGATGCCGGCGGCGACCGTCTTGCGGGTGCCGCCCGAGGTCTGGATGATCAGCGGCCGCAGCAGCGGCGACTCCGCCAGGTGCTGCGCCTGGAACAGCGCATCCATCTGATTCGCTTCGCAGCCCAGACCGATGATCACGATGCCGGCGAAATTCGGATGCCGCACGTAGCCGGCGATCGTCCGGCGCAGCACGTCCATGCCCTTGCCGTTGCTGTCCATTCCGCAGCCGACGCTGTGCGTGATCGGCACCACGCCGTCGACGTTCGGGTACTGCGCGAGCACCTCGGGCGTGAAGTGCGCGGCGACGAATTTCGACACGCTCGCCGAGCAGTTGACGGTTGCGATCACGCCGATGTAGTTGCGGGTCGCGACGCGCCCGTCGGGCCGGTGATAGCCCAGGAACGTCGCCGGCTCGGCGACGTACGGCGTGGGCTTGCAGTCGATTCCCACCGGATGCTCGCGCTCGAACGTCGCGAATGCGAGGTTGTGCGTGTGAACGTGCCGGCCCGGCACGATGTCGGCGGTCGCGAAACCGATGATCTGGTCGTAACGGCGCACCGGCTTGCCGCGCTCGACCGCGCGGGTCGCGACCTTGTGACCCGCCGGTATGTCGTCGAGGCACACGACGCCTTCGTCGGCGATCCGCGTGCCGGCCGGCAGCGGCCGGGCGGCGATCACGACGTCGTCGTTCGGATTCAGGCGCAGGACGGGCTTGCGGATGACGGTGACGGTTGACATGGCGGAGCGGCGGGAAAAGATGAACCGACTATTTTACGCCCCGACGCCGGTCAGGCGGCTGCATCCCGGCGCCGCCGGATCACGGTCGGACCGACCTTCGCGTCGATTGCCGCCTGCAGCTCGCGGCGCAGCCCGAGCGCGAACAGCGCTTCCGCGACGACGAACGGCGGCGCGATGATCAGCCCGATCACGTCGTCGACGAACGCCGGCTTGCGGCCTTCCCACACGTGGCCGACGAACTGGATGATCCAGCCGACCACGAACAGGCCGATGCCCCAGCCGAGCCAGGTGCCGGTGCTCGCCGCTGCGATCGGCGTGGCCGCGACCAGCATCGCCAGCGTCGCCGCGGCCGTCAGCGCGCCGATCGGGCGGTCGAGCGCGAGCCAGTACGCGGCGACGACCGCCGCGAGCAGCAGCGCCGGCGTGATCGGCAGCCACGGCAGCAGCGTCCCCCAGGCCGGTCGCGACAGCAGCACGACGACCGCGAACATGATCATCGGCACGCCGATGAAGTGGGTCGCGATGTTGCGGCGATCGCGGTGATATGCCGCGTAGTTCGACAACTGCTCGGTCAGCGTCTTCATGGCGACCTCCCGCGTCGATGGGCGCGTGGCGACGGGCGCGACAGCGTCCGCCCCGAGCCGAGGCGTCAGCCCGGCGAGCCGATTCTACGGCGGCAGACTGCGCGCTGCTCGATCGCCTCCCAATCCCAGTCGATTCCGTTGCCAGGCGTCGACGGCGGAATCGCATGGCCGTTCTCGATCCGGATCCGCGAGCGGGTGATCGGATCGAGCTGCGGAATGTATTCGACCCAGGCCGCGTTCGGCACCGCGGCGCTCAGCGACACGTGCAGCTCCATCAGGAAATGCGGGCAGATCGGGATGTTGAAGCTCTCGGCCAGGTGCGCGACCTTCAGCCACGGCGTGATGCCGCCGATGCGCGCGACGTCGGCCTGAACGACCGAGCATGCGCCGCGTTGCAGGTAGTCGCGGAACTGCGCGACCGAATACAGCGACTCGCCGACGGCGATCGGAACCGACGTCGCTGCCGCGAGCCGCCGGTGCCCGTCGACGTCGTCGGCCGGCAGCGGCTCCTCGAACCACGCCAGGTTCAGGCGCTCGTAGCCGCGCGCGCGCCGGATCGCCTCGGGCACCGCGAAGCATTGGTTCGCGTCGACCATCAGCTCGAAGTCGGCGCCGACGGCCTCGCGCACCGCGGCCAACCGTTCGAGGTCCTCGCCGACGGTGGGCTTGCCGACCTTGATCTTGACGCCGCGAAAGCCGTGTTCGCGCGCGGTTCGCGCTTCGCGCACCAGCGTGTCGACCGGCAGCTGCAGCCAGCCGCCCTCGGTCGTGTAGACCGGCACGCGCGGCTGCGCGCCGCCTGCCATTCGCCACAGCGGCAGCCCCAGCCGGCGACCGCGCAGATCCCACAGCGCGACGTCGACCGCGGCCAGCGCAAGGCTGGTGATCGCGCCGACCGACGTCGCATGCGTGTGGAACAGCAGGTCGCGCCAGATCGCCTCGATGCAGTCGGCGTCGCGGCCGCACAGCTGCGGCGCCAGATGGTCGGCCAGCAATGCGACCACCGACGAGCCGCCGGTGCCGATCGTGTAGCTGTAGCCGATGCCGGTTGCGCCGTCGGCGTCGGTGATCCGCACGATCGGCGTTTCCTGCCGCACGAACGACTGGATCGCGTCGGACCGCGGCACCGTCGGCGCGAGGTCGACCTGCAGGATCTCCACATCGACGATGCGCGCCATCAGCCAGCCTCCGGATCGGTCGTGGCAGCCGCAGCGGGCTCGATCGGGCGCCACAGGTGCACCTTGTCGTGGTAGCGGTCTCCCACGCGGATCGCGCGCGGCTCGAGCCCGAACGGCACGAAGCCGCAGGCTTCGTACAGCGACTGCGCTTGCCGATTGCCGGCGGTGACGGTCAGCACCACCTGTCGGATCTGCGACACCGTGCGCAGGTCGGCCAGCACCGCGTCGACCAGGCGCCGGCCGATGCCGGTGCCGCGGTGGCCGGGTCGCACGTACATCCCGAACAGCACTGCCTTGTGGCGGATCTTTTCGCGCGGCTCGATCGACCATCCCGCGGCGCCGATCAGCTCGTTGCCGTCGAGCGCGCCGTGCACGCGTTGCGGCGCCGAAGGATCTTCCGCCAGCCGCTGGACCCACCAGTCGAGCGGCTGAGCCGCGCGCTCGGACGCGCTCGACGTGAACGCCTCGGGGTGCTGCGCATACGCGTCGAGCATCAACGCGCGGTATGCGGCGGCATCGGCGCTCAGCAGGCGGCGGATCTCGATCACGTCATCGGCATCGGAAGCGTCGGCGATTATCGGCGATTCCGGGCGATTGCGTCATGTCGCACGCGCCGCCCCGGCAGCAGCGAGGGCCGTATTCGGCTATGCTGACGCGATCCCGGGGAGATCACAACAAATGGCCTCAGTCGTCGAACGCGCGAAGGCGATGCTGATGTCGCCGCGGACCGAGTGGCCGGTCGTCGCGGCCGAACCGTCGGACATCGCGAGCATCTATCGCAACTATCTGATCTGGCTCGCCGCGATTCCGGCGATCGCGACTTTCATCGGGTTCTCGGTCATCGGCGTCGGCGCGTTCGGAGTCACTTACCGCGTGCCGCTGGCCTCGGGCCTGGTCAATGCGGTGTTCGGCTGGCTGGTGTCGCTGGCGATGTTCTACGTGCTGGCGATGATCGCGAACGCGCTCGCGCCGACGTTCCAGGGCCAGAAGGATCAGGTCGCCGCGTTCAAGCTGATCGCCTACGGCAGCACGGCGGCGCTGGTGGCCGGCGTCGTCTACCTGATTCCGATGCTGTCGATCCTCGCGCTGCTCGGCGCGCTGTACTCCGTCTATCTGATCTACCTCGGCGTGCCGGTGATGATGCGTACGCCGCCGAACAAGGCGCTGCCGTACACCGCGGTGCTGGTGATCGCGGGCTTTGCCGTCGGTTTGCTGATGGCGATGGTCTCGGCGCTGTTCGCGCCGACCCAGCCGGGCCCTGCGACTGCCGGCGCCGGCGGCGCATCGCAGGCGGGCAGCGTGTCGCTGAAGACGCCCGGCGGGGAGATCTCGATCGACACCGGCCGGCTCGAAGAGTGGGCGCGGCGGATGGAACAGTCGGCCAAGCGGATCGAGGAGGCGAGCCAGCGCGGCGACTCCGAGGCCGCCGGCAAGGCGGCCGGCGAAGTGCTGGCAGCGCTCGCTGGGGCGGGGCAGCGCGAGCCGGTCGCGGGGGGCGTGCTGAAGGCGGCGTTGCCGGAGGCGCTCGCATCGTACCGGCGCGAAGCCTTCGAGACGCGCTCCGGAACGGTGCTCGGCGTCGCGGGCACCACGGCGAATGCGCGGTATCGGGACGGCGAGCGCCGCGTGACTGTCACGTTGACTGACGCCGGCGGACTGGCTGCGCTCGCCGGCGCAACGGCGTGGCTGCAGGTCAGCGGCGAGCGGGAGACCGATTCGGAGGTCTCGCGCACCTACCGCCAGGGCGAGCGCACGATCCACGAGCGCCGGCTCAAGGACGGCAGTCGCGTCGAGTACCGGATGGTGCTCGCGAACGGCATCGTGGTCGATCTCGAGGGCGGCGCAGGCGTGCGCCTCGACGATCTGAAGCGACTGGTCGACGGCATCGGAGTCGATCGGCTCGAGACCGCGACGCCGATCCGCAAGGGCTGACGCGGCCGTCGCGCAGCGCAGCGCCGCAGGTCGCCGACCGTTGCGAGCGATCCTCGGCATGCTGGGGCGCCAGGCGCGCTGGGCGCTGCCGGCGGGCGTTTTCATCGGCATTGCGGTGCCGGAGCTCGCGGCGCTGATGCGCCCGCTGCTGACGCCGGCAGTGATCGGCACGCTGGCCGCGGCGCCCAGATG
>DATLGW010000687.1:0-2304 GCA_035540315.1 Burkholderiaceae bacterium
GCGCAGCGGCCGCACCGGCAGGCGCGGACCGGCCTCGGGAATCACCGAGGCGCGGCCGCAGACGAGCTCCCGGGTCGCGGTGCCGACCTGGAATGCGTACAGCGCCCCGGCGCCGTCGCCCGACAGCAGCTCGACCTGCACCAGCAGCGGATCGCAGACCAGGTCGAGCCGGCGCACCGCGAAGCGCACGTCGCGCAGGCTGACCAGCATGCCGTACGACGCGCCCGCCGCGGGCGGCACCGCAGCGGCTCGATGGCGCAACGCGTCGTGCAGCGCCATCGCCTGCGCCGCGTACTCGATCGCGCAGGCCGCGCCGAGCCCGTCGGGCCCGCGCATCGGATGCCGCGGGTCCAGATGACTGCGGGCGTGGCAGCGCAACGTCGCGTGGTCGGCGCTGAGCACCTCGTCGAGCAGGCACATCGGTCCCGAATGCGGGATCAGCGCCGCGATCTGTTCATGCGTCAGCCGCATGGCAGAACTCGAAGCGTCATCGCCTGGCCGTCGGTCAGATCGAGGGTCACGCGCGCGTCGGCACCGCGGGCGACCGCCGCGAGCAGCGGCAGGCTTCGTGCCGCCGGCACGCTGCGGTGCAACTGCTCGAGGACGGCGTCGTCCAGCGGTTGCGCTGCCCCGTCGCCCAAACCTTCGAGCTGTACCGTGGCCAGCGAGGCCGGTCCCGCGTTCGCAGCCAACAGCAGCGCGACCGCCATCGGCGGACCGAGCGGACGAGCGCGCGACAGCGGAAACGGATAAGGGGCGTCGTAGGCGATCAGCGCGACCGGCGCATCGCCGTCGGCCAGATATCCGATCGCTTCGAGCAATCCGGCGCCGAAGCTCGCGTCGTGCGCGCACAGGCTGCTGGCGGGCGCGGTCGAGCCGGCTGCGATTGCCCAATATCCCGCCGGCGCGTTGTGGACCGAATTCGTGAATCGGGTCGGCGAGATCTGCCGATCGCTTCCGGCCAGCGCGTCGCACAGCGCATGGCACACGTCGCCGTCGGCCCCGGACGATGCGAACACCGCGCGCGCGTCGCGCGGTTCGACGCCGCGGGCGCCGAAGATCTGTTCGGCCGCCGCCAACGCCAGGCGCACCGGAACGCCGACGCGGCGGCGTTCGGCCGCAGGCAGGCGCATCGGCGCGGGGATCGACGCCGGGGCATCGCTGGCCGGCGCTTCGCGGCGCAGGACCGCGCGCGCCTGCGCCCAGTCGGCCATTCCCGGCGCGACGACGCCGATCGATTCGATCGCGAACGCTGCGTTCATCGTGCGGCCCCGAAGATCAGCGTGCAGTTGGACCCGCCGAACCCGAACGAGTTGCTCATCACCGCGCGCAGCGGCGCAATGCGGTTCTCCAGCAGGTACGCGCTGCGCAGCGCGGGGTCGATCCGCGACGTGTTGACGCCGCCGGGAATTTGCTGGTTGCGCAGCGCGAGCAGGCAGACGACCGCCTCGAGCGCGCCGGCGGCACCGAGCGCATGTCCGTGGGCGCCCTTGGTCGAGCTGACCGGCACCGAATCGCCGAACAGTGCGAACACTGCTGCGTCCTCGGCCGCGTCGTTGCTCGGCGTCGCAGTGCCGTGCAGGTTCACGTAGCCGATCGACTCCGGCGGCAATCCGGCAGCGGCGAGCGCATGCTGCATCGCCTGGTGCGCGCCGACCCCTTGCGGATGAGGCGACGACATGTGGTAGGCGTCGCTCGACTCGCCGAAACCGATTAGCTGCAGCATGTCCGGCAATCCCGGTTGCGGCCGCTGCAGCAGCACGAAGGCGCCGGCTTCGCCGATCGAGATGCCGTTGCGTTCGGCGTCGAACGGCCGGCAGGGATCCGGCGCGAGCAGCTCGAGCGAGCCGAACCCGTACAGCGTCGTCAGGCACAGCGTGTCGACGCCGCCGACCACCGCGGCATCGACGAGGCCGGCAGCGATCGCGCGCGCGGCGGTTCCGAACGCCTTGGCGCCGGACGCACAGGCCGACGATTGCACCCAAGCCGGGCCGGACAGGCCCCAGCGCGTCCTCAGGAACCGCGCCAGCGAATACGTGTTGTGCGTGCTCCCGTAGCGGAAATCGTCGGGCAGCGCGCCGGTGCCGGCCTCGCGGTGCTGATAAGCGAGCTCCGACTGCAGCAGACCCGACGTGCTGGTGCCGACGAACACGCCGACGCGAGCGCCGCCGAAGCGCCGCTGCGCCTGCGCGACCGCGTCATCGAAGCCGTCCTGGCGGGCGGTCAGCTGCGCGAGCCGGTTGTTGCGGCAGTCGAACTCGGACAGCGGCGGCGGCAGCGTCTCGTCGTCGAGCCCTGCAATCT
>DATLGW010000688.1:0-4552 GCA_035540315.1 Burkholderiaceae bacterium
GTGCTGGGCGTGTTCACCGGCTTCGTCGGCCTGCTGTTCCTGCCGCTCGTGCTGGCCGCGCTGGGCGAGCTGATCGCGCGGCGCAGCATGGGCCGCGCCGCTCACGTCGGCATCGCGACGTGGATCGGTCTGATGCTCGGCACCATCGCGAAAGTCGGCATCGGTTTCGTGATGCTGGGGCTGTTCGTCGCCGCGCTGCTGATCTGACCGGCCGGGCGGGCGGCGCACGCGACGCTCGCGTGCTATCGCAACTTGATTCCCTGCGCTTCCAGCGCCGCGGCCGCCTGCACTGCCAGCTCGCTGCGGATTCGCGGTGCAGCCTCGAGCTCGGGCGTCCATGCGCGCAGCTCCAGCCCCATCCAGTCCGGCCCCATCCGGGTGACGATCGCATGCGGCGCGGGCGCCTCGGCGACCTGCGGGTGCGCGCGCGCGACCTGCTCGAGCGCTGCGATCGCGCGCACCGGGTCGGTCGCCAGCGGCACCGCGACCGGGACGTCGACGATGCGGCGCCGGTTCGACAGCGTCCAGTTGACGAAGCGGTCGGAGATCAGCCGGCCGTTCGGCACGATGATCTCGGCGCCGTTTGCGGCGCGGATGATGCTCGCGCGGATGCCGATCCGCTGCACGACGCCGCTGGACGCCGGGTCCAGCTCGATCAGGTCGCCGACCTGCACCGGGCGCTCGAACAGCAGGATCAGCCCCGAGATGAAATTGTTGAAGATGTTCTGCAGCCCGAAACCGACGCCGACGGTGAACGCGCCGGCGAGGATCGTGAACCCGGTCATGTCGACGCCGAGCGTCGCGACCGCGATGAGGAATCCCGCGAGCAGGATCGCGTAATGCGCCATCGTCGACACGGCGTAGGCGGGCCCCTGCGCGATCTGCGTGCGCGGATAGACGTCCTCCTCGAGCACGAAGCGAACCAGCCGCGACACCAGGATCGCGGCCCAGACCGCGAGCGCGAATGCGAGCACGTCGCCCAGCGACAGCCGGACCGCGCCCAGCCGCGCCTGCGCGCCCAGCGCACTCCAGAACGCCTGCGTGACCGGCTCCTCGACCGCGAATGCGCGCAGCGTGTACAGCAGCCACATCGGGAATCCGATCAGCTGCAGCACCTGGTCGATCCGGTGGCGAATCAGCGGCCGGTGCTCGCGGACCATCCGCAGCAGAGACAGCGGGGGCAATCGCAGCGCGATCATCGCCAGCCCGTCCAGGATCCGGAACACCGCGTACAGGATCAGCGCGACGTACCCGGCGTTCAATGCGCCGTTGCCCAGCAGGTTCGCGAGCCGAACGTAGCCGAGCGCATTCGCGAGCAGCGCGAACCCGCAGACGATGCCCACGCCGGCCGCGCCGATCCGCGCGAACAGCCGGCGGCGCTCGGCAAAGGGGTCGGGTCGGGCGTGCGCGAGCGCCCACACGATCCACGCGCCCAGCAGCATCGCCGCCGCCATCTGCGCCAGAAACAGCAGCCGCGGCCACAGGTCGAACGCCGCGATCACGGCGCGCAGCTGATCGACGAAGAAGAACGCGATCAGCACGTACAGCGCCAGCAGCAGCTCGCGCGCGACCAGGCAGCGCAGCACGATCACCGTCGGGATCAGCGCGAGCGCCCCCAGCAGCGCCGCCATCAGCCGCGGCGCATCCGGATAGATCCAGACGTTCCCGAGGAACGACAGCACCAGCGCGGTCGCGATCGGCCGTTCGAACAGCAGCGCAGTCGGACCGATCTCCGGCTCTTCGGCATGCCATCGGCGCACCCGGTGTCGCGCGGCATACAGCGCGGCCGCGATCAGCGCGACCAGCAGGCCGTGGACCAGAAAGCTCGGCGATCGCCGCTCGACGTAGCCGCCCAGCAGCTGCCACTGATGCTGCAGCGACGTTTCCGCCTGCTCGGCGAAACCGACCGCTGCGCGCGCGCGCACGTCGGCCCGCCAGATCGGCACCGTATCCCGGATCAGCAGTTGCCGGACGGCATCCTCGCGCGCCTGGCGCAGCCGTGCCTGCGCCTCGCCGACCCGCGTTTCCTGCACCGCGATCGCCCCCTGCAGCGCGCGCAGCCGCGCCCGCTGCGCGTCGAGCGCCTGCCTGAGCGTCTCGATCGCCGCCTGTTGCGCGTCGATCTGGGCCAGCAGCCCGGCTGCGGCTTCGGGCATTTCGGCCGCCGGGCGGGCGGCCTGCCAGCCGGCGTGCAACTCGTCGAGCTGCCCGATCGCGCGGTCGATCCGGGCGCTCTCGCGTGCGGCCTCGCGCCCCCAGGCGGCCAACGAATCCCGCAGCGAACGCCACGGTCCCTCGAGCTGCTGCAGGACCTCGAGCGGCGGTCGCTGCGCGAGCACTCGGTCGTTCTCCTGCAGCCTGAAATCGACCGACTGCGCCAGTTGCCGCACCCGGGGCTCGATCGCGGCGGTCGGATCGTCGGCGGCGAGCTCGCGCGCGTCAGCCAGCACGGTCGCCGTCGCAGCCGCCTGCTGGGCGATGTCGATGCGACGCGGTGCGGCAGGTGCGGGCGTTGCCGCGTCGCGCGCCGCCTGCGCCGGCGCCGGCGCGCCGGGGGGGGCCTCGGCGGCCGGCGCTGCGGCGCGCAGCGGCACTGCCGCAGCGAGCGCGAGCCCGACCGCTGCGAGCAGCATCGACAGCGCGCGGCTGAGCGTCATCGTGAGCAAGCCTTTTTCCTCGGCGGCCAGAGCCCGCAGCAGTGTACGATGCGGCCGCGACGCCCGACGGTGCGCCATCATCCCTGTCGGGGACGAAGCGAGGAAAATGCCATGCAGCAAGCTCTGACCCAGCTCCGCGTCGACACGCCGGGGCGAGGACTGCACGAACTGACGGCCGAGATTCGGCGCTGGGCCCGCGGCAGCGGAATCAGCAGCGGTCTGTTGACGGTGTTCATCCGCCACACGTCGGCGAGCCTGCTGATCAGCGAAAATGCGGATGCCGACGTGCGCGGCGACCTCGAGCGGTTTCTCGGGCGGCTGGTGCCCGATGGCGATCCGCTGTTCGTGCACAGGACCGAGGGACCCGACGACATGCCGGCGCATGTGCGCAGCGCGCTGACCCAGACGCACCTGGCGGTGCCGATGATCAACGGCGATCTGGCGCTCGGATCCTGGCAGGGCATCTACCTGTACGAGCACCGGCGCAGCGGCCATCGGCGCGAGATCGTGCTGCACCTGCTGGGCGAATAGGCCGCGCGCGCTCCGCTCAGCCGCTGACTGCCGGCCGTTTGCTCGTCAAGCCAGAGCGCCGGCGACGCGGCCGATCAGTTCACACCCGTCCCACGACGTCGGCTGCAGCGTCCAGCCGAGCCGCACCACGACCAGCTCGGCCGCAGGCACGATCGCGGCGAGCTGGCCGGCGAAGCCGCGCATCAGGAAAGCGCCCGCAGCGAGCCGGCCGCTGCAGCCGATCGGGTGCTCGGCGGCCAGCCACACGTGCGCGCCGTACGGCGCTGCCGTCGATCGCGTCGCCTGCGCCAGCCATCCGCGCGGAACGACCTGTCGTTCGCCCCAGCGACCGTCCTGCAGCATCAGCTGCCCGATGCGGGCCCAGTCGCGGGCGCTGGCCCACAGATACGACGATGCGATGAACGTGCCGCTCGCGTCGGCCTCCAGCACTGCGCTGTCGGCGCCGATCGGCGAGAACAGCGACTCGCGCGGATACGCCCAATACTGCGCATCGTCGTCGAACAGGTCGCGCAGCACGCGCGACAGGATGTTGCTGACCGCGCTCGAGTAGCGGAAGCGTTCGCCCGGCGGCGCCGCCAGCGGCGCCGCCGCGGCCCACGCTGCGGTGTCGGGTTCGTACAGCAGCATGTGCGGCACCGGCCCCCAGGCGGCGTAGCCTTCGTCGTGCGCGAGCCCGTCGCGCATCGTCAGCAGGTGGCCGATCGTGATCGCGGCGCGGCCGTCGCTTCGCCAGGCGCCGACCCATGCCGGCGCGGGATCGCGCCGCATCGCGTCGACGACCGGTGTCGACAGCGGCATGCGGCGCTCGGCCAGCCGCTTGTGCACGAGCAGCGACAGCACGCTCTTCGCCATCGACCAGCCGTGCAGCGGCGTGTCGGGCCCGAATCCCGCTGCATAACGCTCCGCGACGATGCTGCCAGCGTGCACGACGACGATTGCGCGCGTGGTGCCGCCGCTCGACTCGAAGTCGGCGTCGAGCGCGCGCTCGAGCGCGGCGCGGTCGAAGCCGGCAGGATTGCGATCGGTCGCACTGCCGTCGATCCGGCCGTCCGAGCGGTCGCGGTCCGAGGAAGCGGTCGCCGCGGCCGAGCCCGCATCGGCGAACCCGGTCGGAGCGGCTACGCGCTCTCCGATCGCCCCGGGCGCCGGTGCCGACGGCTCGGCCGCATCCGGGCCGAGCAGCGTGCAACCGAGCCCTTCGCGATGCACCGCGATCCGCTCGGACCCCAGACCAGCCGATGCGGACACGCTGCTGCGCTGGGTTCGCATACGGATCGACGAGAGCCGCAGCAGCGGACTGATCGCGAGGATGTCCTCGCGCAGCACGGCGTCGGCGGCGCGTTTGCCCACGTACACGCCCGAGC
>DATLGW010000689.1:0-12200 GCA_035540315.1 Burkholderiaceae bacterium
GGTGCAATACGCAGCGGTCGCTCAGCTGAAGCTGCAGGCGCTGCAGGCGCTGTGGGCCGAGTTCCGCGCGCGCCGCGGTTCGCCCGACTGGCAGCCGTTCGACGCGTTTCGCCGCGAGCTCGGCGAGCCGCTCGAGCTCGACTGCCTGTTCACTGCGCTGCGAGAGTTCTTCGCGGCGCAGGATCCGGCGCTGGCCGATTGGCACGCGTGGCCGCAGCCGTACCGCGACCGCGGCTCGGCCGAAGTCGCCCGCTTCGCCGACGAGCACCGGGACCGGATCGAGTTCCACGTGTGGCTGCAGTGGATCGCGGACCGTCAGCTGGCCGATGCGGCGCAGGCTGCCCGGTCGATGGCGATCGGCCTGTACCGCGATCTGGCGGTCGGCGCCGACCGCAGCGGCGCCGAGACCTGGGTCGATCCGGTGGCCGTCGTGTCGGGCGCACACGTCGGCGCGCCGCCCGACGTCTACAATCAGGCCGGACAGGACTGGGGGCTGCCGCCGTTCGACCCGCATGCGCTGCGCAACGAGGGTTACCGCAGCTTCATCGAGCTGGTGCGCGCGAACATGCGCCATGCCGGCGGCCTGCGGATCGACCACGTGATGGCGCTCGAGCATCTGTATTGGGTGCCGCAAGGCGAGAAGCCGACCGCCGGCGCTTACGTGCGCTATCCGCTCGAGGATCTGGTCGGGATTCTCGCGCTGGAGAGCCATCGGCACCGCTGCCTGGTGGTCGGCGAAGACCTGGGGACGGTGCCCGAGGGCTTTCGCGAGCGGATGCAGCGCGCGAACATCCTGTCGTATCGCGTGCTGTTCTTCGAGAACGACGGCGGCCGGTTCTTCGCGCCCGACGACTATCCGCCGCTTGCGCTCGCGGTCGCCGGCAGTCACGACCTGCCGACGCTGCGCGCATGGTGGCTGGGCAGCGACATCGACCTGCGCGAGCGGCTCGGCCTGTTCCCGAATCCGGACGCCGTCGCCGAAGCGCGCGCTCAGCGCGACCGCGAGCGCGAGCGGCTGCTCGATGCGCTGCGCGCACAGGGCCTGCTGCGCAACGATTCCCCGTCGCTCGAGCAGTTCGTCGACGCCGCGCATGCGTACCTGGCCGCGACCCGATCGTTCCTCGCCGTGCCGCAGCTCGACGACGTGACCGGCGAGACCGAGCCGGTCAACGTGCCGGCGACGTCGACCGAGCATCCGAACTGGCGCCGCAGACTGTCGGTGACCGTCGACGCGCTGGCGACCGACCCGCGGCTGCAGACCGCCGCAGCGATCTTCGGCGCGCAGCGCGGCCGCCGCGACCGATGAACCCGCAGAGCCCCAGCGACGCGCGGCTCGACCTGGTCGAGCGTTTCTTCGACGGCACCGGCCCGACGTACGACGCGATGGTGTTCTGGGCAACGCTCGGGATCGATCGGCTCTGGAAGCGGCGGATGCTGGCGCGGATTCCGCCGGGCGACGGCCCGGTGCTCGATCTGGCCTGCGGCACCGGCATCTCGACGCTGTCGATCGCGCGGCGCTTTCCGCAGCGGCGCGTGATCGGCGTGGAGCTGCGCGAAGAGTACCTGCAGGTCGCGCGCGCGAAGCTCGCGCGCGAGCGGATCGGCAACGTCGAGCTGGTGCTCTGCCGAGCCGAGGAGTACGACAGCCCGCACGCGTTCGACTGCGTGACCTCGTCGTATCTGGCGAAATACGCCGACCTGCCGTTGCTGACGCGCCGTTCGGCGCGGATGCTGCGGCCGGGCGGTCTGCTGATGATGCACGACTTCACGCTGCCGCCGCAGCCGCTGCTGCGCGCGATCTGGCGGCTCTACTTCGTGCTGATGCGCAACACCGTCGCGCGCGCGCTGCCGCAGTGGCGCGAGATCTACGTCGGGCTGCCGGCGCTGATCGAGCGCACCCGGTGGCTGTCCGAGCTGCCGCGCGAGCTCGAGCGCAACGGCTTTCGCCGGATCCGGCGCGAGTACCAGACGCTGTACGGCTCGGCGATCGTGACCGCGATCCGCTGACTTGCGATCGGGCAGCGCGCGGTCAGCCGACTGCGGGCGGACAGCGCGCCGTCTGGAGTGTGAACACGCCTACGCCAGCCGGAACGCCACCAGTCCGACCGCCAGCAGCACGACGCCGCCGCTGATGCACTTCAGGACCGCCTCGAGCCGCGCGACCAGCGGCGCCGCGGCCGGGTCTTCGCTGCGCCGCAGCTGCTTGTACGGTCGCGACGCGTTGATCTCGACCAGCGCGAGCAGCGCCGCGGCCCCGGCCACCACGACCGCCGCCAGCGAGATCGCATTGGTCTGCAGCACGTAGCCGGCCAGCACCGGCAGCGCACCCCACGAGAACGCGAACCAGCCGTCGGTGTGGAACCGGCCGCGGAACCATTCGAGGTTGTACGCGAGCACGAAGAAGCCTTCGGCGATCGCGATCGGCCACAGCAGCGGCGCGTGCACGATCATGTAATACGCGCCCAACGCATAGGCGGCCGCCAGCGAGCCCGCGGCGAGCGCCCACAGCTGGCGGCGCGAGAACACGTCGCCCCACGGCCGCTGCGCGGCGTTCGCGCTGCCGATCGCGTCGAGCGCATGCGCGCCGATCCCCAGCGCGAGCAGGTAGATCAGCAACAACGCGGCCGCGCGGTCCCAGTGCACGATCGGCGCCAGCATCGCGCCGATCACGGTGAACGCGAGCACGATCGCCGTGTACGGCAGGAACAGCAGTCCGACGAACACGCGAAACCGAGGCGGACCGAACCCCGGCACGAACCATTCGCGATCGCGCTGCGGTGTCGCCGCGGCCGGCGGCGCGGGCTCGGAACCCGGACGCGGCGTGCCCACGTTGCCGTCAGCCCGGGCCGCGGACGAAAACGACCGACAGATTGTTCGCCGGCATCTCGACGATCCGATCGAGCGACAGATCCGACGCTGCGGCCAGCGCCTCGACGTCTTCGAGATCGCGGACGCCCCAGCGCGGATCCTGCGCGCGCAGCTGCGCATCGAACGCCGCGTTGCTCGGCGCGGTGTGGGCGCCGCCGCGCCGGTACGGCCCGTACAGGAACAACACGCCGCCGGGCGGCAGGATCCGGGCGGCACCGGCAATCAGCGACTTCGCGGCCTCCCACGGCGCGATGTGGATCACGTTGATCGCGACCACGGCGTCGGCTCGCGCAAGCGGCCACGGCTCGCGGCGCACGTCGAGCTCGAGCGGCGGCTCGACGTTGGCGGCGCCGGCGTCGGCGATCCACTGCCGGATCGAATCACGCGCGGCGGGGTCCGGGTCGGACGGCTGCCAGCGCAGCTGCGGCAGTTCGGCCGCGAAGTGCACCGCATGCTGGCCGGTGCCGCTGCCGACCTCGAGCACGAGGCCCGCCGGCGGCAGCACGTCGCGCAGCACCTGCAGGATCGGCTGCTTGTTGCGTTCGGCCGCAGGGGCGCAGCGTGGCGGCACGCGCTACAGCTCGCACTCGTTCGCCAGGTCGCCGCCGCTGCGCGGGATCGTGCGGTTCGCCGGCGGCCGGGTGTTTCCCTTGTCCTCGACCCAGCGCTCGAGGGCGATGAACGCGGCGCGGTAACACGGCAGGATCGGCCGCAGCCGGTCGGGGAACGCGTCGTACAGCGAGTCGACGTGATTGCCGCCCTCGACGACATAGTAGCGATGCCACTGTGCGCGTCCGGCCTTGCGGATCATCTCCACGTAATGGTCCGAGTTCGGCCCGATCGGCAGCAGGCTGTCGAGATCGCCATGCAGCGTGATCATCGGCTTGCCGATGCGCCCGGTCAACGAGATCGTCGCGACCGCGTCCCGCACCGCCGGCGGCCGCGCCGCATAGTCGTAATCGGCGTCGCACGACGGCGTGCCGCTCTGGCAGAACGGAATGCCGGCCTCGAGCGTGCCGTCGTAGCCGGGATCGATCTCCTCGCGATACGTTCGCTGCGTCAGGTCCCAATAGACCAGATAGTGGTGCTCCCAGATGAACTCGGAGCCGCGGGCGAACCCGGCGGCGATCATCGCCTCGTAGGCGACTGGATCGCCGAGCAGCCGGTAGCGCGGATAGTGCTTCAGCGCCGCCGGCAGGAACGTGAACAGGTTCGGTCCTTCCGGGCGCCAGTGCACGCCTTCCCAGTCGACGCCGCCGTCGTACAGGTCCGGGCGGTTCTCCAGCGCCCACCGCGTCAGGTAGCCGCCGTTCGAGATGCCGGTCATGTACGTGAACGCCGGCGCGCGCCCGTAACGCTGCGCGACGACTTCCTTCGCGGCGATCGTCAGCTCGGTCACGCGGCGATGCCACTCCGCGATCGCGTCGCCGGGCGTTGCGCCGTCGCGGTAGAAGCTCGTGCCGCTGTTGCCCTTGTCGGTCGCCGCGTACGCATAGCCGCGCGCCAGGACCCAGTCGCTGATCAGGTAGTCGGTCGCGTACTGGCGCCGCACGCCCGGCGCGCCGGTGACGACCAGCTTGCCGTTCCAGTTGTCCGGCAAGCGGATCACGAACTGCGCGTCATGGTTCCAGCCGCGGTACGCGTTCATCGTCGACGTGTCGGGGAAATAACCGTCGATCTGGATTCCCGGAACGACCGCGGCCGGATTGCGCGACGCCTGCGAATGCAGCGGCAGCCAGTCGCTGGCGTCGGTGTGGCCGGTGGCGATCAGGTAACGCGTCGACAGATCCGCCAGGCATGCGGCTTCCTGATGCGCAGCGCCCGGAACCTGCAGCGAGTGCATGTTGTCGCAGCCGCTGGCATTGGCCGGCAGCGCGACGGCGGACAGCGCGGCGGCAACGGCGGCGGTGGTCAATGATCGGCGGTCCACGCGATTCTCCTCCGGTGGAGGCAGCTGCGAACGTGCCGCGCGATCCCAGCTTGCGGTAGCGAGCGCCGGCTGCCGGTCTGTCGGACAGTGCGAGTCTAGCCCGCAGCAAACAACGTGCCCGCCGCTCGCCCGCCGGCGGCCGCCGCCCCTCGGCTGGCTGATGCGGGCAGGCGTGCGGTCCATACACTGGATCGGGCATCGAAGGTGGCTCCGATGAAGCGCTTGCTGCTGTGCTCGACGTTGCTCGTTGCCGCGTGCGCCGGCCCCGATTACGTGAAGACCGGCGCCGGTCCGGATCAGGTATCCCGCGACCGCGCTGAATGCGACACGCGCACCAGCGAGGCGTTCTCCCACGGCCGGGATTTCGGCCGGGTCCTGACCGGCAAGGCGCGCTTGATGGATGGGTGCATGGCCGCGCGCGGCTACGAGATCAACGCGCGGCGGTGAATCGGCGCCGCCGAGTTCTGCCGAACCTCCCGCCGATCGTGCAGTCGGTCGATCTGGATGGTGCCGGAGGCGGGAATCGAACCCGCACCCCCTTTCGGGGACCGGATTTTGAGTCCGGCGCGTCTACCTGTTCCACCACTCCGGCGAGCAACCGCCGCATCGACGACGGCCCAAGCGAACTGACGATTATCGCCAGCGCGCGCCCGCGCTGCAAATCGATGTCCGCAGGACGGCGCGACCGCGGCGGTATCATCGGCCGATGCGGCTGTCCGACTTCGACTACGAGCTGCCCGAGGAGCTGATCGCGCAGGTTCCGGCGCCGCAGCGCACCGCATCCCGACTGCTGGTGGTCGCGCCCGACGCGCTCGAGGACCGCAGCTTCGCCGAACTGCCGGGGCTGCTGCAACCGGCCGACCTGCTGGTGCTCAACGATACCCGGGTGCTGAAAGCGCGGCTGTTCGGGCGCAAGCAGAGCGGCGGCCACATCGAGCTGCTGGTCGAGCGCGTCAGCGGCGAGCGGCGCGCGATCGCGATGCTGCGCGCCAGTCATCCGCCGCGCGCCGGCATGGTGCTCGAGCTGGCGGGCGGCGTGCGCGCGAAAGTCGTCGACCGGCGCGACGCGTTCTACGTGCTCGATTTCGACCAGCCGGTGCTCGACGTGCTCGAGCGCATCGGCCGCCTGCCGCTGCCGCCGTACATCCGACACGAGGCCGATGCGCAGGACGAGGACCGCTACCAGACCGTCTACGCGCGCGAGCCCGGTGCGGTCGCCGCCCCGACCGCCGGACTCCACTTCGACGAGGCGCTGCTGCAGTCGGTGCGCGATCGCGGGGTCGCGATCGCGTTCGTCACGCTGCACGTCGGCGCGGGCACGTTCCAGCCGGTGCGCGACGAGGACGTCAGCCAGCACGAGATGCACTTCGAGCGCTACACGATCCCCGAGTCGACCGCGGCCGCGGTCGCAGCGACGCGTTCGCGCGGCGGGCGCATCGTGTCGGTCGGCACGACGACGCTGCGCGCGCTCGAAGCCAGCGAAGGGCGCGCGGTCAGCGGCGATACGAACCTGTTCATCGTGCCGGGCTACGAGTTCAAGGTCGTCGATGCACTGATCACGAACTTCCATCTGCCCCGCTCGACGCTGCTGATGCTGGTGGCGGCGTTCGCCGGCTTCGAGCGGATCCGCGCTGCATACGCGCACGCGATCCGCCAGCGCTACCGCTTCTTCAGCTACGGCGACGCGATGCTGCTGCATCGCGCGCGCTGACGCTTCGGCCGCATGGACGGCGACCGGGCGCTGCAGCTCGCGCTGCGCAGCCAGCGGCTGCTGGCGGCCGCGGGCGGCGCCGACGCGCTGCGGCGGATGCATGCGAACATCGACGACGACTGGCTCGAGGTCGGCGGCCGCCGCATCCACGTTGACCGGCACCGCTGCGAGAATCCGCGCGCGACGATCGTGTTCCAGCCCGGCAGCGGATCGTACGGCCGCTTCTACTTCGTGCTCGGCGGCCTGCTCGCGCGGCACGGCTACCGGATGCTGGCGATCGATCGGCCGGGCCACGGCGCCTCGGACGGTCCGCGCGGCGACTGCACCGTGCCCGAGGCGCTCGACGTGGCCGCGGCCGTGGTTGCGCAGGCGCGTTCGGCCAGCAACCGCCCGGTGGTGCTGATGGGCTCGAGCCTCGGCGGACTGCTGACAGTGTTCGGAATGCTCGCGGGCATCGATGCCGACGCCGCAGTCGCGCACAACTTCGTCTATCCCGGCAAGCTCGCATCGATGCGGCTGCGCGCGCGCTGGATCGCGCGGCATCGCCGCGCGCCGTACCCGCTCGCCGAGCTCGTGCACGGCTTCGACCGCCTGTCGGCCGACTCGGCGATCAGCGAATACCTGCGCGCGGCCGACGATCCGCTCGCAGCGTGGCAGCTGACGCCGCGCAGCGTCGCAAGCCTGTTCGGCTATCGCGCGGCGCCTGCGGCTCGGCGGCCGGCGCGAGCGCCGTGGACGCTGCTGGTATCGGGCACGCGCGACGCGGCGATTCCGGCCTGGGCGACGCGGCTGTTCGGCTGGTGGGCGGCGCCGCGGCCCTACGACGTGCAATTGCTCGCCGGTGCCGGGCATCTGCTGTTCCACGACGAGTTGCCCCGCTCGGTGCCGCCGATCGTCCAGTGGCTGGACCGGCGGCTGCCGGCAGCGGCGCTTGGAGGGTCCGCATGACCTGGAAGGGGCCGCGTCGTCACGCCCCTTCGAGGTTTGGCCCCTTCCAGGTCATGCGGACCCTCCATAGAATCCCGCGATGCGGTTCGAGCTGATTCGCACCGACGGCAGCGCGCGGCGGGGCCGTCTGCAACTGGCGCACGGCATCGTCGAGACGCCGGTTTTCATGCCGGTGGGAACCTACGGCGCGGTCAAGGCGATGTCGCCGCGCGAGCTCGACGAGCTGGGCGCGCAGATCATCCTGGGCAACACGTTCCACCTGTGGCTGCGGCCCGGCATCGACGTGATCCGCCGCTTCGGCGGGCTGCATGCGTTCAACGGCTGGCACAAGCCGATCCTGACCGATTCGGGCGGATTCCAGGTGTTCAGCCTGGGCGCGCTGCGCAAGGTGGCCGAGGACGGCGTGCGCTTCGCATCGCCGATCAACGGCGACCGGCTGCTGCTGACCCCCGAGATCTCGATGCAGGTGCAGCACGAGCTCGACTCGGACGTCGCGATGATCTTCGACGAGTGCACCCCGTACCGCATCGGCGAGCGGCCGGCGACGCTGGACGAGGCGGCCGCGTCGATGCGGCTGTCGCTGCGCTGGGCGCGCCGCTCGCGCGACGAATTCGACCGGCTCGGCCACCGCAACGCGCTGTTCGGCATCGTACAGGGCGGCATGTACGAGCCGCTGCGCGACGAGTCGGTCGCCGGCCTGCGCGACATCGGCTTCGACGGCTATGCGATCGGCGGCTTGTCGGTCGGCGAACCCAAGCCGGAGATGCTGCGGATCCTGCAGCACACGGCGCCCCGGCTGCCCCAGCAGACGCCGCGTTACCTGATGGGCGTGGGCACTCCCGAGGACATCGTCGACGGCGTGGCTGCCGGAATCGATCTGTTCGACTGCGTGCTGCCGACCCGCAACGCGCGCAACGGCTGGCTGTTCACCCGCTTCGGCGACCTCAAGATCCGCAATGCGCGGCACCGCGACGATCCGCGGCCGATCGAGGACGGCTGCGGCTGTTACGCGTGCCGCGGGTTCTCGCGCGGCTACCTGCATCACCTGCAGCGCATCGACGAGATCCTCGGCGCGAGGCTGGCGACGATCCACAACCTGCACTATTACCTGACGCTGCTGCGCGATGCGCGCGCCGCGATCGACGCCGGCGATTTCGACGGCTTCCGGCGCCGTTTCGCCGCGGAGCGTGCGCGCGGCGTCGGCTGACCGCGTCCGTTGCGTCGCCGTTGCCGGCCGCGGCGGCGATAACCCGCGCTGATATAATCGCCGATTCGGAATTTCCCGGTAAAACAAGGATCTACGGTGTTCATTTCGAACGCATACGCGCAGGCCGGCGGCACCGAAAGCCAGCTGATCGGGTTCCTGCCGATCATCCTGATGTTCGTCGTGCTGTACTTCCTGATGATCCGGCCGCAGATGAAACGCGCCAAGGAGCACAAGGCGATGGTCGAGGCGCTGCAGAAGGGCGACGAGGTCATCACCGCCGGCGGCATCGTCGGCCGCATCACGAAGGTGTCCGAAGGCTACGTGACGGTCGAGGTGCAGCAGAACAGCGGCTCGGCGATCGAGCTGCAGATGCAGCGCCAGGCGGTCCAGACCCTGCTGCCCAAGGGCACGATCAAGGCGATCTGAGCCGCCGCGCATGAATCGTTACCCGATCTGGAAGTACGCGATCATCGCGATCGCGCTGGTGCTCGGCTTCATCTACTCGCTGCCGAACTTCTTCCCCGATGCGCCGGCGGTGCAGATCTCGAGTGCGCGCGCGACGGTGCAGGCCGACGCGGCGACGCTGACGCGCGCCGAGCAGGCGCTCAAGCAGGCGGGGATCTCGCACACCGGCGCGGTGATCGAGCCGACCGGCATCCGGATCCGCTTCGTCGACACCGACACGCAGCTGCGCGCGCGCGACGTGATCGCGCGCACGCTGAATCCGGATCCGTCCGACGAGCCGTACATCGTCGCGCTGAACCTGCTGCCGAACACGCCGCGCTGGCTCGCCGCGCTCGGCGGCATGCCGATGTACCTGGGACTGGACCTGCGCGGCGGCGTCCATTTCCTGCTGCAGATCGACATGGACCAGGCGGTGTCGCGTCGGATGGACACTGCGACCACCGACCTGCGGGTGCTGATGCGCGAGCGCAATATCCGCCATGGCGGGATCACGCGCACTGCCGACGCGATCGAGATCCGGTTCCGCGACGCGGAGACCCGGGAACGGGCGCTGCGGCTGCTCGCGGACACGCATCCGGAGCTCGCCGTCGTCGAGGCGCCGGCCGAGGCGGGGGAGACGCGGCTCATCGCGCGGCTGCGCCCCGAAGCGCAGCGCGAGGTGATGGAGACCGCGCTGCGGCAGAACATCACGACGCTGCACAACCGGATCAACGAGCTCGGCGTGGCCGAGCCGGTGATCCAGCAGCAGGGCGCCGAGCGCGTGATCGTTCAGCTGCCGGGCGTGCAGGACGTCGCGCGCGCGAAGGACATCCTGGGGCGCACCGCGACGCTCGAGGCGCGGCTCGTGGACCTGTCGAACGAGGCGCAGGCGGCGGTGCTGAACCAGGGGCCGGTCCCGTTCGGCAGCCAGCTGTTCCGGCACGGGCGCGGCGCGCCGGTCGTGCTGCGCGCGCAGCCGATCTTCACCGGCGAGCAGCTGACGAACGCCGGCGCGACGTTCGACGAGCACCAGCGCCCGGCGGTCGCGATCACGCTGAACGAGGCCGCCGGACGGGTGCTGCGCGAGGTCTCGCGGGAGAACATCAAGCGGCCGATGGCGATCGTGCTGTTCGAGCGCGGCCGCGGCGAGGTGCTGACGGTCGCGACGATCCAGTCGGAGCTCGGTTCGCGGTTCCAGATCACGGGGCTGGAGTCGCCGCGGGCAGCGAACGACCTGGCGCTGCTGCTGCGCGCCGGCGCGCTCGCCGCGCCGATGGAGATCATCGAGGAGCGCACGATCGGCCCGAGCCTGGGCGCCGACAACATCCGCCAGGGCTTCTACGCAACGCTGTTCGGCTTCATCGCGATCTGCGTTTTCATCTCGGTCTATTACTCGCTGTTCGGCGTGTTCTCGACGGTCGCGCTGACGGTCAACCTGATGCTGCTGATCGGGCTGCTGTCGCTGCTGCAGGCGACGCTGACGCTGCCGGGCATCGCGGCGCTGGCGCTGGCGCTGGGAATGGCGATCGACGCGAACGTGCTGATCAACGAGCGGATCCGCGAGGAGCTGCGCAACGGCGCGTCGCCGCAGGCGGCGATCGCCACCGGCTACGAGCGCGCGTGGGCGACGATCCTGGACTCGAACGTGACGACGCTGATCGCCGGCGTGGCGCTGCTGATCTTCGGCTCCGGACCGATCCGCGGCTTCGCGATCGTGCACAGCCTCGGGATCCTGACCTCGATGTTCAGCGCGGTGTTCGTGTCGCGCGCGATCGTCAACCTGTGGTACGGCCGGCAGAAGAAGCTCGCGAAGCTGTCGATCGGGACCACCGAATGGAAGCCGCGGTCGGCTTGAGCCGCGGCCACTGAACCGGACACCAACCAGAATGGAATTCTTCAAGATCCGGCGCGACATCCCGTTCATGCGCCACGTGGTGGTGTTCAACGCGATCTCGGTCGCGCTGTTCCTGCTGGCGGTCTTCTTCATCGCCACCCGCGGATTGAACTTCTCGATCGAGTTCACCGGCGGCACGGTCGTCGAGGTCGGCTTCGCGCAGCCGACCGAGCTCGGCCCGGTACGCAGCGCGATCGAGGGCATCGGTTACCACGACGCGATCGTCCAGCACTTCGGCACGTCGCGCGACGTGATGATCCGGCTGCCGCCCCGGCCCGACCTGACGTCCGAGCAGATCAGCCAGCAGGTGGTCGGCGCGCTGAAGGCGGTCGATCCGGCGATCGAGCTGCGCCGCGTCGAGTTCGTCGGCCCGCAGGTCGGCCGGGAGCTCGCGACCGACGGCGCGCTCGCGCTGCTGTTCGTGATCGTCGGCATCATGATCTACCTGGCGATCCGATTCGAGTGGAAGTTCTCGATCGCAGCGATCATCGCGAACCTGCACGATGTGATCATCATCGTCGGCTTCTTCGCGTTCTTCCAGTGGGAGTTCTCGCTCGCGGTGCTCGCGGCGATGCTGGCGGTGCTCGGCTATTCGGTCAACGAGTCGGTGATCATCTTCGACCGGATCCGAGAGAACTTCCGCAAGATGCGCAAGGCGAGCACGACCGAGGTGATCGACAACGCGATCACGAAGATGATCTCGCGCACGATCATCACCCACGGGTCGACGCAGATGATGGTGCTGTCGATGCTGCTGTTCGGCGGCCCGGTGCTGTTCTACTTCGCGCTGGCGCTGACGATCGGCATCATGTTCGGCATCTACTCGTCGGTGTTCGTCGCCGCCGGCATGGCGCTGTGGCTCAAGGTCAAGCGCGAGGACCTGATCAAGCCGGTCAAGAAGAAGGAAGGCGCGGAAGCCGAGCTGCCGTGAGCCCGCGCCGCGCGCCGGCAAGGCGCCGGCGCGCCGGCCGTGCAGCCGCTACTGGTCGCGGTTGCCCAGGAAGCTGACCCGGATCTTGACCTCGTCGCCGATCTGCGGCAGCAGGTACTTCATGCCGAACTCGCTGCGCCGGATCGTCGCCGTCGCGTTGCCGCCGCAGTTGTCGCGCTTGGTGAACGGATGCGGCGCGCAGACGAAGCGCTCGAACGTCAGCGTGACCGGCCGCGTGACGCCGAGCAGCGTCAGGTTGCCTTCGAC
>DATLGW010000690.1:0-4711 GCA_035540315.1 Burkholderiaceae bacterium
GGGTCAACCAGGCGTTGCAGGTGCTCGAGCGCGCCGGCCTGCTGCAGGTCGAATACGGTGCGGTGCGGGTGCTCGACGTCGGGGGGCTCGCCCGTTATGCCAGCTGAACTGCCGCGCACCCGCGCGCAAGCCGAAGCGCTCGATCGGACCGATCCGCTCGCGTTCGCGCGCAGCCGCTTCGCGCTGCCCGACGGCGTGATCTACCTGGACGGCAACTCGCTGGGCGCGCTGCCGGCCGGCGTGCCGGCGCGGATGCGCGACGCAGTCGAGCTCGAATGGGGGCGCGGGCTGATCCGCTCGTGGAACGACGCCGGCTGGTACCCGGCCCCGCAGCGGGCGGCGGCAAAGATCGCAACGCTGATCGGCGCGGCCGCCGACCAGGTGATCGTCGCCGATTCGACGTCGGTGAACCTGTTCAAGCTGCTGATGGCGGCCGCGGCGATCCAGCGCCGCGATCCCGCGCGCACCGTGATCGTGGCCGAGCGCGGCAACTTTCCGACCGACGTCTACCTCGACGCGGCAGTGGCCGAGCTGGCCGGGCTGCAGCTGGTCTGCCCGGAGCAGCGCGACGTGCCGGCGGCGATCGACGCCGCCGGCGGGCAGCTCGCGATCGTGCAGCTCACCCACGTGAACTACCGCACCGGCGAACGCTACGACATGGCCGACGTCACCCGCCGCACGCACCGTGCCGGCGGGCTCGTGCTGTGGGACCTGGCGCACAGCGCCGGCGCGATGCCGCTCGCGCTCGACGCGCTGGACGTCGATTTCGCCGTCGGCTGCACGTACAAGTACCTGAACGGCGGCCCCGGCTCGCCGGCGTACGCGTACGTCGCCCGGCGCTGGATCGGCGATCTTCGCCAGCCGCTGGTCGGCTGGCACGGCCATGCGCGGCCGTTCGACTTCGCGCACGACTTCGTGCCGCACCCGGGGATCGAGCGGTTGCTGTGCGGGACCGCGCCGCAGCTGTCGCTGATCGCGCTCGAGGCAGCGCTCGACGCGTTCGACGGCATCGATCTGCAGCAGGTGCGCGACAAGAGCGTGGCGCTCGGCGAAACGTTCATCGCGCTGGCCGACACGCAGCTCGCCGGTTTCGGCTTCGAGCTGTCGTGCCCGCGCGACCCGCAGCGGCGGGGCAGCCAGGTGTCGCTTGCGCATCCGAACGGCTATGCGATCGTGCAGGCGCTGATTGCGCGGGGCGTGATCGGCGACTTCCGCGCGCCGGACATCCTGCGGTTCGGTTTCGCGCCGCTGTACGTGCGGCACGTCGACGTCTGGGACGCGGTGGCCGCGCTGCGCGACGTGATGCGCGAGGACGCATGGAACCAGCCGCAGTTCCTGCAGCGCAAGGCCGTCACCTGACGCAGACTCTTTTCACCGGAGCCCGACGCCGATGAGCCGATTCTCCCGCAGCTATCGCGACGCCCGCGGCCGTTTCCTGCAGTCGGCGGCCGCACGCGGCGCAGTGCTCGAGCACCACGTGCATCCGAGCGCGCGCGGCGTGAACGGCGAGGAGCTCGCGATCGACGTCGCGCTGCTGGGGCCGCCGGATGCCGAGCGGATCGTGCTGGTGACCTCCGGCACGCACGGCGTCGAAGGCTACTGCGGCTCGGGCGTGCAGAACGCGCTGCTGGCCGAGACGGCGCTGCTGGACCGGGCAGCGGCCCGCGGCGCGCGCCTGATGCTGCTGCATGCGCTGAACCCGTACGGCTTCTCGCACTTCCGGCGCACGAACGAGGACAACGTCGACCTGAACCGCAACTTCGTCGACTTCGATCGGCCGGCGGCGCCGGATCCGGATTACGAGGAGGTGCATGCGCTGCTGTTCCCGCCGACCTACCCTTGGCCGGAATCGAACCGCGAAGCGGTCGCCCGCTACATCGCGCACCGCGGCCAGGCCCACTGGCAGTGGGCGATCACGCACGGGCAACGGGTCCGCCCGGACGGTCTGTTCTATGCCGGCGATCGTCCGGCGTGGAGCAATCGCGTGTTGCGCGAGCTGCTGCGCCGCCACGTCGGCGGTCGCAGGGAGCTGCTGTGGGTCGACGTGCACACGGGGCTGGGTCCGACCGGCGTGGGCGAGCGCATCTACGCCGGCCGCGACAACGCGGCCGATCTGGCGCGCACGCGCGCCGTCTGGGGCGACCGCGTGACGTCGGTCTACGACGGCTCGTCGACCTCGGCGCGGATCGACGGCATCATCGGCAATGCGCCGTATCTGGCCTGCCCGCAGGCACGGCTCGCGGCGATTGCGCTGGAATTCGGCACGGTGCCGCTGGACCAGGTCATCGACGCGCTGCGCCTGGAGCAATGGGTTCGCAACTGCGCGGCGGGCGACGAAGCGCTGCGCGCGCTTGCGCGGCAGCGGCTGCTCGATGCGTTCTTCGTCGACACCGACGGCTGGCGCGATGCCGTGATCGCGCAAGGACTCGAAGCGACGCGGCGCGCGATCGACGCAGTCGACGGTTAGGGAAGGTCCTTAGATGGTCGCTGGCGCGCAGTTCTGGCGCCGCTGCCCGCTGCCCGCTGCCCGCTGCCGCGCGCAGCCGCTATGCGCCGACCTGCTGGATCGCCTGGCGGATGATCGGCGACAGATCGAGGCCCAGCGGCTCGGCGCCGCTGATCCGCCGCCGCGCGCCGAGTCGCCCGTTGTATACGAGCATGCCGTCGGCACCGATGCGCAGCGAGAACGTGCGCGCGTTCGAGCCGACCCATTCGAACAGGATCAGCCCGTCGGAGTCGCGCGCGACGGCCGGCTCAGAGGCCATCGTCGGCAGCAGCCGCAGCACGTCACGGGCGAAATTCAGCGTCTGCGGCGCATCGCGGGCCGCGAGCTCCGCGAGCTCGGTGTCGTATTTGTACAGTCCGCGGTCGACGAGCCGCGAGCGGGCGCCGGCCAGCCGCCGCGCGATCCACGTCGAGTGCGGCCCGTAGCCGGCGCCGCTGCAGATCTCGAGCGCCGGGATCGGCGCTGCAGGCTTCGCGTGCTCAGTCATTGATAGCAGTCCGCCAGGCGGTCGGTGATCAGGCCGAAGAACACGCGGTTCTTGATCTCTCTCATTTCGGTCAGCGCGCCGGCGAGCCGCTCCGACAGCCGAGGATCGCTGTCGTGGAGCCGGTCGGAGTACACGTCGATGTCGATCACGACCGGCAGCTCGGTGTCGGTACGCCCGTTCGCATCGCTCGCCTGCGTGACGTTGACGCTGACGCCGTCGGTGCCGCTCGGGATCGTCAACTGCATCAGGAAATCCGAGCACGCCGCAGGCAGGCCGGGCGGCACGCGGGGCAGCGTCGTCAGGTAGCCGCTGAAGTCGACCGCACCCCGGATCGGCAGCCGAAGATCGTTCACGTAGCGCAGGCTGACGCGATTGATCTCGGCCGGCTGCACGCACGCCTGATACGGATCCCACAGCGCCGAAAAGCGGGCGAGGAAGCCGTCCCAGCCCGGGTACTCGGCGAGCCGCGCGATTGCGAAACCGTCGGTGCGCAGCAGCAGCACCTCGGAGCCGTCCTCGCTTTCGCAGCGCCAACCGATCTGGCGGCTGCCTCCCTCGCCGTCGTCGCTGTAGTCAGGCAGCGCGAACGCGACCGACGACAGGCGAAACGGCTTGCAGCGCGGAAACCGATCGGCGACCTGATCCTTGAACTCGGTGATCCGGGAGAACTCGCGCGGCTCCGAGTTGATCTCGATGATCGCTTCGCGAATCGGGGGTCGAGCCAGCGAACGCTGCGTCGCCATTCCAGCGCCGGGTTGTCCAGGTACAGAAATAGTACCGAACGTTCATGGACTTGCAACTACTTCGAAAACTGTTTCTTTAAGTCCACACCCACGCCGCGATTGACGAACTGCGTCGTGAACGCCTTCGCGAGGTCGACCTCGCCCGGCTTGAGCAGCCCGGCGGCCACCATCTTGTCGTGGAAGTCGCGAACGCGCGCCGCGTCG
Source organism: Burkholderiaceae bacterium (assembly GCA_035540315.1). Classification (GTDB taxonomy): domain Bacteria; phylum Pseudomonadota; class Gammaproteobacteria; order Burkholderiales; family Burkholderiaceae_E; genus DATLGW01. The sequence continues at coordinate 3,941 of DATLGW010000690.1, forward strand.
ATCGCGCCGATGCCGCGCGTCAGCGCATCGCCGGAGTCGACGATGCCGAGCTGCTTGAGCAGCGCGACCGAACGCTCGAGCTCCTCGTCGGTGTTCTCCGGGTTGTCGCGCTTGATCAGCGCATGCGCTTCGCGCCGGTCGCCGTACAGGTAGTTGTACCAGCCGATGATCGATGCATCGACGAAACGCTGCACCAGCTCGGGCCGATCGCGCACCAGGTCGAGCCGCGTCTCGACCGTCGTCGAGTACGTCGACCAGCCGTGATCGGCCAGCAGGAACACGCGCGGCGCGAAACCGGCGGCGCGCTCGATCGAGATCGGCTCGGCCGTCGCATAACCTTGCTGAACGACGCGCCGGTCGGCGAGGAACTGCGCCGAGTTGAAGTTGTACGGGCGCAGCTGCTGGTCCCGAAAGCCGGCGGTCTTCATCCACTGCCAGAAGCTGAACTGGCCGTCCTTCGCGATCAGAATCGTCGGCGCGCGCTTCAAGTCGTCCCAGCTGTCGTACTGGCCCGGGTGCGCGATCAGCACTTGCGGATCCTTCTGGAAGAAAGCGGCGACGACGATCGTCGGCACGCCGTTCTTCACGTTGTCGAACGTGTGCAGCAGGTTGCCGGTCATCAGGAAATCGATCCGCCCCGCCGGCAGCAGCGGCCGGTTGTTGACCTGCGGGCCGCCCTGCTGGATCGTCACGTCCAGGCCGTAGCGCCGGTAGGTGCCGTCGGCAAGTGCCTGGTAGAAGCCGCCGTGCGCGGCCTGCGCCTTCCAGTTC
>DATLGW010000691.1:0-2812 GCA_035540315.1 Burkholderiaceae bacterium
GCCACAGCTCCACGTCGTGGCGGCGGGCGAACTCGCGCAGCTGCCGCTCGTCGTCGGCGGTCGGCGGCTGCAGCACGCGCAGCACCAGCGCAACGGTGTCGTCGCCGCACGCGACCTCCACCTGCGGCAGCCGCTGGCGCAGCGACAGCCCCTCGACCAGCCCGCGCAGCGGCAGCAGCAGCGCCGACACCCGCGGCGGCAGCACGTGGCATTCGCGGATGTCGGCAACGTAGCTCGAGCCGCGCTCGTGAAAGCCCACCAGCACCCCGCCCTTCTTCGGCACGTCGCGGACCGACAGCCGCGCGCGATACCGATAGCCCCACGCAGGACCCTGCAGCGGACGCAGCACCTGCTGCGCCCGCACGCGCCCGACGTGCCACAGCGTGTCCTCGAGCGCCCGCTGCTTGATCGCGACCTGGGCGCGCGGGTCGACGTGCTGCATCGAGCAACCGCCGCAGACGCCGAAATGCGGGCAGCGCGGCTGTGCGCGCAGCGCGCCCGGCCGCAGCACCTCCGTGGTCTCGGCGACGTCGAAGCGCGGCTTGCGTCGCACGACGCGAGCCCGCACCCGCTCTCCCGGCAGCGCGCCGCGAACGAACGCGACCTTGCCGTCGTCGCGGGCGACGCCGTGGGCCTCCAGATCGAGCGAGTCGATCTCGTACTCGCGCTCCGACGACATCGGGTGGTACGGCTTTCCTGAGGATGATCCCTAGGCCCAGGCGGCCAGGAATTCCTGCCAATGCGCTCCCGGCAGCTGCGCGAGCGATTCGCGCACCTGGGCGATCTCGGCATCGTAGCGCTCGCTCGACATCAGGCCGCGCATCATCTGAAAACGGCAGTACATCAGATACGTGTTCGCGACGTCGGTTTCGCAGTACGCGCGGATTTCCGCGAGCCGGCCGTCGCGGTACGCCGGCCACACCTGAGCGCCGTCCATGCCGAGCTTGCCCGGGAAGCCGCACAGCCGCGACAGCTCGTCGAGCGGCGCGCTGGCGCGGGGCATGTGCATCGCCAGCACGTCCATCAGGTCCAGATGCCGCGTGTGATAACGGTTGATGTAGTTGTTGAACCGGAAGTCGCGGTCCTCTTCGCCGAGCTCCCAATAACGAGGCGCCTGCACGCGACCGAGCAGGCCGCGATAGTGCAGCACCGGCAGGTCGAAGCCCGAGCCGTTCCACGACACGAGCTGCGGGCTGTAGCGCTCGATGACCCGGTAGAAATCCTGGATCAGCCGGGATTCGGCATCTTCTGGCGTGCCGAGCGAGCGGACCCGCAACCCGTCGTCGTCGCGGAACAGGCACGCGATCGCCACGACCCGCTGCAGATGCAGCGGCAGAAAGTCATTGCCGGCCACGGCCCGGCGACGCTCGAACGCCGCCTCGACGACCTGCTCGTCGCTGTCGCCGCTCGCAGCGAATCCGAGCGCGCGCAGCCCTGCCGCATCGGGCACCGTCTCGATGTCGAAGCACAGGACCGGCGTCATCGCGACGCGGCGCGCACGGTCACCGCTTCGGCAGGTACTTCATCGGATCGACCGGCTTGCCCTGCTGGCGGATCTCGAAATGCAGCTTCGGGCGGTCGGTGCCGGAGTCGCCGAGCTCGGCGATCTTCTGCCCGCGCCGCACGTTCTGCCCTTCCTTCACCGCGAGCGTCCGGTTGTGCGCATACACCGACAGCAGGTCGTTCTCGTGCTTGACGATCACCAGATTGCCGTAGCCGCGCGGACCGTTGCCGCTGAAGATCACCCGACCGTCGGCCGCGGCCAGCACCGGATCGCCCGGGCGCCCGTCGATCGCGATCCCCTTGCTCGCGGTGTCGCTGAAGCTCTGCACGACCTTGCCGGTGGCCGGCCACGAGAAGCCGTCGTCGCTGCGGGCTGCGCCGTTGTCGGACGGTGCGATCGCCGGCGCCGGCGCCGCGACCTGCGGTTCGGCGCGCGCGACCTGCACCGGCGGCGCGGCCGACGTCGCATCGGGCGTGTCGGCGCGGCGCATCTCGTTAACTGCCGCATCCGAATACGGGCGCTTGTAGCCCTTCGGCCCGGTTTTCGTCACGACCGCGCCCGGCGGCAGCCGCGGGTCGACTCCCGGTGCGCGCGGATCGGCTCCGATCGGAGGGACTGCGCCTGGCGTGGTGCCGGGCGCGGCCGGATCCGCGGCAATCCCCGGCGCCGGGCGCGCTTCGATCGTGCCGCTGCGGATCGGCGCAGTCTCGGCGCCGGGCTCGGGCGGCGGCGCCGCCGGCTGCGGCGCGCGCGCCGTCGCGGCCGGATCGGTCGGCGGCAGCTTTGCGGCCGGTGCCGGCGCCGCCGGCGGCGGCGTGGTGCGGCTGATCACGGGGGCCGGCGGAGGCCGGGTCGCGCAGGCTGCCAAGGTCAGTGCCAGCGCCGCTGCGGCGATTGCAGGAACGGATCGGTGAAGCATCGTGTACATCCGGACACTCGAGCGGGTTGCGCTGCGCGCGACGACGGTCAACGGGTGCCGACGCGCAGCGGGACGAAGCGGACTGCGTCGAGGACCGTCAGATTCCAATCATTGTGCCCGACGCGATCGACCACGTGAAGCGACTGCTGGACGCCGTCGTCGCCCACCACGGGCGCGACCAGCCGCGCCCCCAGCTTCATTTGCGCCAGCAGCTCGTCGGGAATCCGCGCCCCGGCCGCAGCGACGATGATCGCATCGAACGGGGCGGCAGCCGCCACGCCGGCGGTGCCGTCGCCGAATACCAGCCGCACGTTCGGCAGCCGCAGCGGGCGCAGGTGGGTTCGCGCCGCCTCGTGCAGCCAGCGCACCCGTTCGATCGACACCACCTC
>DATLGW010000692.1:0-4241 GCA_035540315.1 Burkholderiaceae bacterium
CTGGATCGCGCGCGAAACGTCGGCCACACCCAGCAGCATCAGAAGCAGCACCGGCAGCGTCAGCGCGAGCTCGACCACCGCGTTGCCCCGGCTGCGGATCCGCAGCGGATGCCGGTTCATCAGTAGGCCTCGTTCTTCATCACCGCCGACACCGAGAACTCGTAGACGCCGTCGGCGAACAGCGGACGCAGGAACGGCGTGAACACCGGCGCGCGATTGTCGAGCTGGATCACCAGGATCTGACCCGCCGCATAACACGAGCCCGGTCCGATCGTCACCACCGAGCCGTCGGCGGCGACGGTCTTGAACACGACCTCGCTTCGCATCCGGTCGAACCAGCCGGCGGCCGCCTGCCGCATCCGCGCGACCGCCGCGTCGCAGCGGTCCTGCGGCGTGCCGACGGGATCGGGCGCCAGGTCGGTGCGTCCGGTGATCGCATAGCGCACGCCTTCGCGCACCGCGTGCTGCATCGTCAGGTTCGCGAAGAACAGCTGCGCGAAGTCGAGCGTCGCGAGGATCACCGCGAGCAGCAGCCACGCGACCAGCGCGAATTCGACCGCGCTGCCGCCCCGTTGACTGCCCGCCGACCGTTCGCTCCGACTCATCGCGCCCGCTCCATGCGGCGAATTCTCGCGGCGGCAGCTGCGCAGCTTCGTGATCGATTGCCTGACCCTTTGGAGTGAAGGGTGATCTTTGTCGCGTCGCACTTGCCGTTCGGTGGCAAGAATCCGCCGAACGTCGGTTGCGGGGGCAAACGGCGTTTCGACGGACTTTGACTCAGGAGATCTCCAAATGTTCCACGCAGTGACTCGTTTCCTCAACGACGAAGAAGGCGTGTCGGCAGTCGAGTACGGGCTGGTTGCGGCGCTGATCGCGGTGGCGATCGGCTTCACCGTGCACACGCTCGGGCTCGAGCTGGACGCGACCTTCCAGAAGATCGTCGACTGCCTTGGCGGGAGCTGCTGATCGATCCAGCGGCGCTGCCGGGGCATGGGCTCCGGCAGCATCGCGGGTTCGCCCGATCCCCGCAGTGACAATGCGCACGGCCCGCGGCCTGCGTCCGCTTCGGCGATGCGCGGCGAGCGAATCGGGGGCGGTTTCGGTCGAGTACGCAATGGTGGGCGCCGTGATCGTGGCGGCGATTTCGATCGGAATGGCAGCAATGGGCATCGGAACCCTGGCCCTGTACGAGGCGACGCTCGAGGTGCTGCTGATTGCGATGGGCAGGCGGTGATGGGCATTTTCGAGGCTTTCGGAACGCAAGCAGCCCAGGTGGCGCTGCGGGTCGCGACCGTGGCGGTGCTGAGCGGGCTGATTGCGGCGATCTGCTGGTCGGATCTGCGGCATCGCCGGATTCCGAATCGCCTGGTCGCAGCGGGGCTCGCGGTGGCTTTGGCCTATCACGGTCTGGCGCTCGGTGGCGCCGGACTGTTCGACTACTACAGCCACGGTGGAATCGGCTTGCGCAGCGCCGCGCTCGGCGCGGCGCTGGGCTTCGGCGGATTCCTGGTCCTGCATGCGGCCGGTGCGGTCGGTGCCGGCGACGTCAAGCTGATGGCGATGCTCGGCGCGGTATTCGGCGCAACCGCGCTGCCGAAGCTGGCGTTGTTGATCTTCCTGAGCGGTGGACTGCTGGTGGCGGTGCGGATCATCGATCGCGAGCGCCGTCGCGCGGTGTTCGCGAACCTGCGGCTGATCGCGTTCGCGCAGATCGCCGCGATTTCCGGCGGCGTCGGACCGCGCTTCGATCCGCGTACCGACACGGCGCACCGGATGCCGTTCGCGATCCCGATGGCTCTCGGCGCAATCGCGCTGGCAGCCGCGCAGTGGGGCTTTGGCAGCTGAGACATTGAACAGAGGGCGAGGGCGGACCGATGAGAGGCACACGCGGGATTCTGATGCTGACGCTGTCGATCGTTGCCGGATTGGCGGCGGTGCTGCTGGCGGCACGATGGTTGGCCGTCCAGCAGGCGAGCGGACAGACGCACATCGTCGTGGCGGCGCGCGATCTCGACCTGGGCCAGCCGCTGAACGGGTCGATGCTGTCGCTGGTGCCGTGGCCGAGCCACTCGGTGCCGCAAGAGGCGTTCCGCGACACCAAGTTGCTCCAGGGTCGGGTGTTGCGGTCGCAGCTGGTACGCGGCGAGCCGGTGCTCGAGCCGAAGCTGGCGCCGGTGGGCACCAAGGGCGGGTTGTCGGCGGTGATCGCCCAGGGCCGTCGCGCGATCACGGTGAAGGTCAACGAGGTGGTCGGAGTGGCCGGCTTTGCGCTGCCGGGCAACTACGTCGACGTGCTCGTGAACACGCAGGACGAGCAGAACCGTCCGGTGTCGAAGATCGTGCTCGAGCGAATCCTGGTGCTGGCGGTCGCGCAGGAAGCCAGCCGCGACGACACCAAACCCCGCGTGGTGAATGCCGTGACGCTCGAAGTCACGCCTGAGCAGGCCGAGCGGATCGATCTGTCGCGCAGCGTCGGCACGCTGTCGCTGGTGCTGCGCAACCAGATCGACACCGATCCGACCGCAACCGGCGGAACGCGCAAGACCGACCTGCTGAGCAAGACTGCGCCGGAACCCGCCCGGGACGCGGCTCCGCGCCCATCGACCCCGCGGCCGCGGATCACGCCGGTCGCGCTGCCGTCGGCGCCGGCGCCCGCCGAGAAGGTGCAGGTCGAAGTGATCCGGGGCGTGCAGCGCTCCCAAACCGATTTCTGATCCGAAGGGACCGCCGATGAATTCGACTCGTATCGCCGCGGCGCCGCGCCGCACGTTGCCGCTTGCGGCGCTGGCCGCGGCGTTGCTGACTGCTGCAGGCGCGCAGGCGCAGCCGGCCGCAGCCGTGCAGGCGCAACCGGCGGCGGGCGCACCGGCGCAGCCGGCAGCCGGTGCGAAACCGCAGCCAGCCGCAGGAGCACGACCCGCGGCAACGCGTCCGGCGCCGGTCGCCGTACCGCAGCCCGCAACGCAAAGCGCGCCCCGCACGCCCGAGAGCGTCGGACCCAGCGAGATCGGACCATCGCTGTCGCTGGTGGTCGGAAAATCGACGCTGATCCGGCTGCCGGCGCCGATCGAGCGGATCTCGGTCGGCAATCCGGCGGTCGCCGACGTGACGCTGATCAACCCGCGCGAGCTGTACCTGCTGGGCAAGACGTTCGGGTCGACGAACGTGATGATGTGGCGACGCAACGGACCCACGACGATCATCGACGTCGTCGTCAACGCCGACATCGGCGCGCTGCAGCATCAGCTGCGCACGCTGTTGCCGAACGAAAACGGGATCAAGGCCGAATCGGCCGCCGATTCGCTGGTGCTGACCGGTACCGTGTCGAGCCTGGTCGCCGCGCAGCAGGCGGTGCAGATCGCCGAATCGTTCATTCGCACCTATGCGCGCGGCTTCACGATGCCCGTCGTGGCCGGCAACGATCAGGTCGCCGAGGGACAGGCGCTGCGGATCGGCACCGCCACGCAGTCCGGCGGGGCAGCGACCGGGGCCCAGTACCGGCCGCGGGTCGTGAACCTGATGCGCGTGGCTCAGCCGCAGCAGGTGATGCTCGAGGTCAAGGTGGCCGAAGTGTCGAAGAATCTGCTCGACAAGCTCGGTTCCGGCCTGACCGCGACCGGCACCAGCGGCAGCTGGCGGTACGGGATCATCACCGATCTGCTGGCGAACGGCGCCGGCGCGATCTTCGGCGTGCGCGGCGCCAACGGCGACCGCTTCACGATCGACGCCGAACGCAAGGACGGCCTGGTGAAGGTGCTGGCAGAGCCGAACATCGTCGCGATCAGCGGGCAGGAAGCCAGCTTTCTCGCTGGCGGCAAGATCTTCATCCCGGTCGCCCGCACCAATCCGTCCACCGGGTTCGCGACGATCACGCTCGAGGAGAAGGAGTTCGGCGTCGGGCTGAAGTTCATGCCGATCGTGCTCGAGGGCGGACGAATCCACCTGCGGGTCGCGCCGGAAGTCTCGGAACTCGCGCAGACCGGTTCGCCGTTCACGACCGTCGGCGGAGTGACCGCAGTGCTGCCGACTTTCACGACGCGACGGGCGCAGACGACCGTGCAGCTGATGGACGGACAGAGCCTGGCGATTGCAGGGCTGATCAAGAACAACGTGACCGAAAGCGTCAAACGGCTGCCGGTGCTCGGCGAGGTGCCGATCCTCGGTACGCTGTTTCGCAGCAGCGAATTCCAGACCGACCGCAGCGAATTGATGTTCGTGATCACGCCGCGGCTGGTCAAGCC
>DATLGW010000693.1:0-24044 GCA_035540315.1 Burkholderiaceae bacterium
GTTCGCAGCCGAGGGGCTGGAAATCGACACCGCGCCGGTCGCAGGCGGCGCCACCGGCATTCCGGGCATGGTCGGCGGCGCCTACGACATCGTGTTCACGAACATCGTGTCCGCGGTCCTCGCACGGCAGCAGAACATCGACCTGCGGATCATCGCACCCGGTAGCGCAGCGCGGCGCGAGCCGCCGGATTTCGCCGCGATCCTGGTCCGCAAGGGAGAGAACATCCGCAGCGGTGCGGACTTGAACGGCCGCAGCTTCGCCGTGAACACCCGCAACAACATCATCTGGCTGTACGCGCGCGAGTGGGCGCAGCGCACCGGCGCCGACGTGGCAAAGATCAACTTCCGGGAGGTTCCATTCCCGCAGATGGTCGACGCATTGCGCGGCAAGCAGGTCGACGCGATCTTCACGCCCGAGCCCTATCATTCGATCGGCGCGGCCGATCAGGGCATCGAGGTGATCGCCTACCCGTACGTCGCGGCGCAGCCGGGCGCCGTCGTCGCGCCGTATGTCGCGATGCAGTCGTTCATCCAGCAGAACCCGGACACCGTCAGACGCTTCGCCGCCGCGCTGCGAAAGGGTGCGCAATGGGTGAATGCGAACCGCGGCAGCGATCGGTTCGTGCAGATCGTGGGCGGCTATACCCGGCTGGATCCCGACCGGATCCGCAAGATGACGTTGGCCGAGGCTCCGCTCGACGTTCCTGCGGCATCGATCGCGGCAACGATGGAGCTGATGCGCAAGCACGGGCTGCTGACGGCCACGCTCGATCCGGCCGCAATGCTGCACGAGACCGCGAGCGCCTGACCGATGCTGCGCGTGAACGCCGCGCGGCGCGAGGTCCCGCCGCCGTCGATCGTCAGCGGCAACATCGTGACGATGGACCCGGCGCGCCCTCGCGCCGAAGCGATCGCGATCCGCGACGGACGCATCGCCTGCGTTGGCAGCCGGGAAGCCGCCGCCGCGGCCGCTGGCCGCCGCGCGGCGCGGCTGCACTTCGAAGGCGGCGCAATCGTGCCCGGACTGATCGACTCGCACAACCACATGCTGTGGACCGCCGTGCAGCGCCGGCTGATCGATCTGTCCGGCTGCCGTTCGATCGACCAGGTCCTCGCGCGCGTGCGCGAGCGGGCCGAGCGCTCGCCGCCGGACGCCTGGCTCGTCAGCGGCACGGGCTGGCACGTCGAGTCGCTGCACGAAAAGCGCTATCCGACCCGGCAGGAACTCGATTCGGTCGCCGGGGGCCGGCCGGTTTACCTGCCGCGGGTCGGTCATGCGGCCGCAGTCAACAGCGCCGCACTGCGGCTCGCCGGCATCGATCGCGACACGCCCGATCCGGCCGGCGGTCGGATCGGGCGGGATGCGACCGGCGAACCCACGGGGCTGCTGCTCGAGCCGCCGGCCTTCGATCTGGTCGGCGATCGCGTGCCGCCGCTGTCCGCGGCACAGCGGCGCGACGCGCTGGCGCAGATACAGGCCGACTATCATGCCGCCGGACTGACCGGCGTCATCGACCCCGGGCTCGCACCGGAGGACCTGGGGATCTATCAGCAGCTGTGGTCCGAAGGCCGACTGACGGTGCGCACGGTCTCGATGCCGCTCGCCCAAACGCACGACGACCCGGAGCAGCTGATGGCCGAGCTCGGCGCGTGGGGCGTGCGCACCGGCTTCGGCGACGAGTGGCTGCGACTCGGCGGGCTGAAGGTCTATCTCGACGGCGGCGCATCGCTGGGCACTGCGCTGATGCGCGAGCCCTACCCTGACGAACGCTGTCAATGCGGCATCCAGGTCACGCACACCGCCGTGTTCCACCGGATCGTCGAGTTCTGCGCGCGCACCGGCTGGTCGCTCGGCGTCCACGCCGTCGGCGGCAAGGCGATCGACATCGCGCTCGAGGTCTTCGACGACGTGCATCGGCGCCACCCGATCGATGCGCTGCGCTTCAGCCTGATCCACGCGTACTTGTGGCCGACACCGCAGAACATCGCGGCTGCACGCCGCCTCGGCGTCGCAGTCGCGACGCAGGCGTCGATGCAATACCGATTCGCTCCGCTGCTGATCCGTCGTTTCGGCGAGGCTCTCGTCGGGCGCGCCACACCGGTCCGCAGCTGGCTCGACGGTGGCATCCGCGTCGGCGGCGGCTCGGACTCGCCGATCACGCCGTTCGAGCCGCTGCTCGGCATCTGGCACGCCGTCACGCGTTTCGTCGACGAGATCGGCACCGCGGTCGGCACCGACGAAGCAATATCGGTCGGCGAAGCGCTGGACATGTACACCCGCGGCTCGGCCTGGCTGTCGTTTGCCGATCAGGAACGCGGCATGCTGCGGCCCGGCTTCGCCGGCGACTGGGTCGCGCTGTCGGAAGATCCGTTCGAGGTTCCGGCGCTGTCGCTGCGCGACCTGCGGGTGCGCGCGACCTGCGTGGGGGGCGAGCTCGTCTACCGCGCGGCGTGAGATGGTCCCATCACGGCGCCGGCATCACGTGGCCGCACCGCTTGCAGGTGCGATGCTGCTCGCTACCGAAGAAGTTCGCATAGGCCTTCGACACCGGATCCTTCCGATAATCGTCGACGGTGAACGTCTCTTCGTGCAGGAACGCGTCGCATTGCGGGCAATACCACTGGAACCGGTCGATTTCGCCGGGGCGCCGCATGCGCTCGACGATCAACGCGAACGCATCCGGCGGGAAACGCGGCGAATGCGGAATTCCGGCAGGCGTGTAGATCACAGACCCCTCCGGAATCACCGCGACCTCTTCCTTGCCTTCGGGCGTGCGGTAGTGCAGCCGCATCTCCCCCTTGACCTGATACATCATCTCGTCGCTGGGGTTGATGTGGAATTCGCTGCGGTATTCGCGCCCGCGCGCCACGAACGCCAGCGATTCCTGCTCCTGCCACAGCACGTTCACGCGCTTGCCCGTCGTCGCGAGCTCGTGCGCGACCTCCCGCAGATTCACGATCGGCATCTGGAACATGTCGCGTCCTCCACCACTGGCCGGCTACTATAATCGATTTTAGGTGGGCCACCGATGATCGGAGGCCGCATCGTTTGACTGCGCGCGCCGGTTGCGCGCAGGAACACATCCAACCCGACGGCAGAGATGGCGCATTCGAGCAGCGGACCCTTTCACGCGACGCACCAGCACGGCTCGCCGGTCGACGTCCACGCGCATTGGTATCCGAAGGAATGGCTCGACCTGCTGTCGGAGCACGGACCGGCGCAGGGGGTCGAGTGGCGCGAGATCGCAGGCAAGGGTCCGCAGTTTCGCGTCGGGCACGTGACCACGGGACCCGCCGGTGCGCGCTTCGTCGATCTCGACGCGCGCCTTCAGGCGATGGACGAGCAAGGCGTCGCAGTGCATGCGATGTCGCTGTCGCAACCGATGGTGTATTGGGCCGATCGCGACCTCGGGCTGCGGCTTTCGGTCGTGTTCAACGATCAGGTGTCGGCCGCGCACGAGGCGCATCCGCAGCGGCTGATCGGGCTGGCCACGCTGCCGATGCAAGCGCCCGATCTGGCGGTGCGGGAGGTGCAGCGCGCCGCAGCGCTGCCCGGAATCCGCGGGTTCTATCTGGCCACCCGGGTACAGGATCGCGAGCTCGGCGATCCGGCATTCTTCCCGGTGTACGAAGCGATCGACGCGCTCGGGCTGCCGATCTTCCTGCACCCGGTGTTCGTGATCGACGATCGGCGGCTCGAGCGCCACTACCTGACGAACCTGCTCGGCAATCCGTTCGAGAGCGCGATTGCAGCCGCGCACCTGATCTTCGGCGGCGTGCTCGACCGCTTCCCGCGGCTGACGTTCGTGCTGCCTCATGCCGGCGGCGCGTTTCCATGGCTGGTCGGACGCCTGCATCGCGGCTGGCAAAAACGCGCGGACCTGCAGCACATCGAGCACGGCCCGATCGACTATCTTCGCCGCTTCTACTACGACACGATCGGCTACTCCGACGCCGTGACCGACTACCTGGTCCGCCACATCGGGGCCGACCGGGTGCTGATGGGAAGCGACTACTGCTTTCCGATCGCCTACGAGCAGCCGGTCGAGATCGTCGTCGCCAATCCCGCGCTCGACGCGGCGCAGCGGCACGCAATCCTCGAAGGCAACGCCCGGCAGCTGCTCAGGATCGGCTGACGCGACTACCCGGTCAGCGCGGCCGCCGCAGCGACGTGCACGGCGGCGAACGGATTGGAACCGATCACCTCGCTGCGATGCCGCTCGAAAATCTGCATGTCGTGGCCGACGACGATCCGATTGAGGTCGCCGCCGACGACCTCGAGCATCTGCTCGTAGGTCGCGAGCATGTTCCAGGGGTTGCCCTGCAGATAACCGGGCGGCCACATCGTCTCGATGTTCGCGTACCAGTACGCGCAGTCCCCGGCGAGAATGAACGGTCCGTCCGCAGTGCGTATCACCAGCCACTGCGAGCCGAACGTGTGGGTGTCGGCCGCAAGGCGGCACGCGATGCCCGGTGCGATCTCGGCGTCGCCATCGAGCAGATGAAGCCGCCCCTCGCTGTCGATCCGCTGCAGCACGTCGAAATCGCCGCGATTGATCGACGACAGCGCCCAGACCTCGCGTCCGACGTCGCGGCCTTCGAAGCGCGACAGCACGCGGCGCCAGTGCTCGAGTTCGCGCCGCTGCACCAGCACCCTCGCCTGCGGGAACGCATCCAGGTTGCCGGCGTGGTCGAAATGCAGATGCGTCAGCACGATCGTGCCGACCTCCTGCGGCGTCAGCCCGACCTTCGCCAGCGTCTGCTGCGGCGTCTCGAAGTCGTCGAAGTTGCGCCCGGTCATCGAGCGGCCGCTGCGAAACCCGGTGTCGATCAGCACGACGTCGGCCGCGCCGGCGACGTGACCGGCCGGAGCGATCGCCGAGTAGACCATCGGGATCGGGACGGTGCCGCGATTGCTCATCACCGGCGTGCCGCCGACGAAATCCGCGGGCAGCCGGCCCTTGGCGAAACAGAACGTCCAGATGCTGTAGTCGGATGCCATCGACAGTCCCTTCGGGTCGATCCGAAATAATAGCTGATCCGGAATTTCGATTTTCGGTTGACAAAACGTTCGTCGCTTCGCATGATCGAAGCGAGTCCCGCCGCCGTGTTCTGCGGCTGCGGCTGCGTTCGCACGACGCCGCGACGTCGCACCCTCGAACTTCCGCAGGAGACGAAATGAAGAGAATTTTGAAACCCGTTGCGTTTGCCGGAATGCTCGCCGCCGCCGGCATCGCGCATGCGCAGGTGCTTGGCCTGGGAACCGCGCAGGCTGGCGCGACCGTGACGATCGGGCAGACGATCGCGAAGATCGTGTCGGAGGCGACGCCGCTGCAGATGCGCACGCAGGCGTTCGCGAGCACCGGCCAATACGGCCCGCGCGTCAACGCCGGCGAGCTCGATTTCGGCGTGTCGAACGTGATCGAGACCTATTTCCTGCACACCGGCGAGCAGCTGCTGCCGGGCAAGCCGCAGAAGGATCTGCGCCTGGCGATGGTGCTGTATCCGCTGCCGGTGACGTTCTTCACGCCGCAGAACTCTCCGATCAAGTCCGCGCAAGACATTCCCGGCAAACGGGTGCCGGTCGGATGGGCGAGCCAGCCGCTGGGCCGCTGGCTGTTCGAGGGTTTCTTCGCGAACCAGGGGATTCCGTACGAGTCGGTTGCCGGCGTTCCGGTGACGGCGATGCCGCGGATGTGGGACATGTTCGGCCAGAACCAGCTCGACGTCGCGCTGTCGATCTACGGTTCGTCGCTGTCGGAGGAGCTGGCCTCCAAGGTCGGCGGCCTGCGCTATTTCGACATCAAGGACGATCCGGCGGCCGTGGAGCGGATGCGCAAGCACCTGCCGTTCAGCTACGTGTCGGCCGACACCAATCCGCGGACCGGCCAGACGGTGAAGAACATCTCGTACGACTTCGTGCTGTTCACCAGCGCCAAGACGCCCGACGACGTCGTCTACAACGTCGTGAAGGCGCTGCACACGCGGGCGAAGGACCTCGAGCAGCTGTATTCGGCGGACAAGCGCAAGGTCAGGTTCGCCGTGGAGTCCGGAATCCCGTTCCACCCCGGCGCCGAGCGGCTGTACAAGGAAGTCGGACTGTGGCCGCCGGCCAAGGCGAAGTGACGCTCGGCCGAAAGACGACGAACCGGCGCATCCGCGGCAGCGTGAAGCGATGACGCCGGACCTGGATCCGGGACAGCGGGGACCGCTGTTCCGGGTCGTCGATCATTTCTTCCACGCCGCGATCGCGATCATCGCGCTCGCCTGGGCTGCCGGGCTGGCGGTGCGCTTCGGGCTGCTGCTGTACACCGAGCAGGTGCTTGCGGCGCTGCTGATGTTCGCGCTCGCCGCAGCGTTCGTCACGGTCGATGCCGGCGGCCGCGCGCGCCGCGGTCCGGTGCCGTGGTACGACGTGCTGCTCGCCGCAGCGAGCCTGCTGGTGTTCGGCTTCCTCGCGATCGACTATCCGCGAATCTCCGAGAACATCTATTTCAATCCGACCGAAGCGTTCCTGCTGAGCATCGTCATCGTGCCGCTGGTCTGCGAGGGCCTGCGGCGCACCACCGGGTGGTCGCTGCTGGTCGTTTTCCTCGCGTTCTTCGTCTATGCGCTGGTCGCCGATCAGGTGCCCGGCACGCTGCGGGGGCGCACGCAGGATTTCTTCCGGTTGATGCCGCTGATCGCAATCGACGCGACCGCGCTGTTCGGTGCGCCGCTGACGGTGGTCGTCACGATCGTGCTCGCGTTCGTGTTCATGGGCCAGCTGCTGTTCGCCGCCGGCGGCGGCGCGTTCTTCACCGATCTGTCGGCCGCGCTGATGGGCAGGTCGCGCGGTGGTTCGGCGAAGATCTCGATCGTCGCGTCCGCGTTCTTCGGCTCGATCTCCGGCAGCGTGGTGGCGAACGTCACGTCGACCGGGATCATCACGATCCGGCTGATGAAACAGGCGGGTTTTCGGCCGCACGTGGCCGGCGCCGTCGAGGCGGTCGCATCGAACGGCGGGCAGCTGATGCCGCCGGTGATGGGCGCCGCGGCGTTCCTGATGGCCGATTTCCTCGGCGTGTCGTACGTGACCGTGATGGTGGCGGCGCTGGTGCCGGCGCTGCTGTACTTCCTTGCGGTATTCATCCAGGTCGACCTGGAAGCGGCCAAGCACGGCATCAAGGCCGAAGACTCTGCGCAGCTGCCGCGGGTCGGACGCGTGCTGCTCGACGGCTGGATCTTCCCGCTGCCGTTCGCGGTCCTGCTGTACGGCCTGTTCTGGCTGAACATGCCGCCGGAGATGGCGGCGATCTATTCGTCGCTCGCGCTGATCGTGGTCGCGTTCGTCTTCCCGCGCAAGGACGGCCGGATGACGCCGGCGAAGGTCTGGCAGGCGCTGGTCGAAACCGGTCGCACCGCGGTTCAGATCGCGATCATCTGCGGCGTCGCCGGCATGATCATCGGCATCCTGAACGTGACCGGCCTCGGCTTCGCGATCGGGCTGCTGCTGATCCAGGCCGGCCAGGGCAGCCTGCTGCTGCTGCTCTTCGTCACGGCGGTCGTGTGCGTGCTGCTGGGCATGTCGATGCCGACGACCAGCCTGTACATCCTGCTGGCGACGCTGGCGGCGCCGGCACTGGTGAAGCTCGGCGCGCTGCCGATCGGCGCGCACCTGTTCGTGCTGTATTTCGGAATGATGTCGTTCATCACGCCGCCGGTGTGCTTCGCCGCGTTCGCCGCCGCGAACATCGCGAAGGCCCCGCCGATGCTGACGGGTTTCACCGCAATGCGGCTGGGCTGGCTCGCTTACGTGATCCCATTCCTGTTCATCTACTCGCCGACGTTGCTGCTGCAGGGCGAGTGGCCGAACATCGTTCTCGCGATCGTCACGGCGGTGGCCGGCATCTGGCTGATCTGCGCGGCGCTGATGGCGATCCTGCTGACGCCGCTTTCGCTGCCGTGGCGGCTCGCATTCGGCGCCGCGGGGTTGGCGCTGCTCGTTCCCGCCGACGCGTTCCCGGGCGCAGTGCAGCTCGAGATCGCGGGGCTCGCAGCGGGGGCGGTGCTGTTCATCGCTCACCTGCGCCAGACGCGCATCAGTCGCGACCTCGCCGCCCGCGGCGTCGTGTCCGAAGGCTGAAAAAAACCGCGCGACGCCGGATCAGTCGGCCGGCTCGCCGGCAACGAAGCGGCCGCCGACCATCGTCGCGATCCGGCGCAGCTGTGGGATCCGGTCGACCTCGACGACGCGCGGATCCTCCGACAGCACCGTCAGATCGGCGAAATAGCCCGGCGCGAGCGGCCCCTTGCGCTGCTCGTCGTAGGTCAGCGCTGCGCCGGCAACCGTCATCAGCCTGAGCGCCCGCTCGACGTCGAGGCGCGCCGCCGCTCCGAGCGGCGCGGCCGACCCGCGGGTCGCGCGGGTGACCATCGCCCATACCGTGAACAGCGGGTCGGCGGGCACCGCATCGGTGCCCGCGGCCACCGGCACGCCGGCATCGAGCAACTGGCGCACCGGCACCACGCCCTGCTGCGCCTGCTCGTCGAGCGACCGGTAGCGATCGCCGACCTTCCAGACGTGGTACGCCGGGATCACCGTCACCAGCAGCCCGAGCCGGCGGATCCGCGCGATCGACTCGGGTCGCGTTCGCGACAGATGTTCGAGCACCCAACGGCGCCCCGCCAGCGGATACGCCGCGTCGACGCGCTCGAGGATCGGCAGGATCTCGTCGACTCGGTCGGAAGCGACCGTGTGCAGCCTCAGGCCGTGCTGCGCTGCCAGCATCGCGAGCGCCTCGAACTGCGGCGGCGAGAACGCCTGCTTCACGTAACCCGACCAGCTGACGTCGGTCGGATCGCGCGCGGCGAGCGCAGCGACGGTCGGATCGCCGCCGAACGGCACGTGGATGCCGGTCACCCGCAGCGTCGCATCGCCGATTCCCGAACCGCGCGCATGCGGCAGCCAGTCGGCGAACATCCGGCGCGCATCCTCGATCGAGCGGATGACGGGGTTGACGACGAGCCCGGTGCGCATGCTCAGCTGCCCGAGCTCGTGGAGCTCGCGGTATTGCGCGATCACGACCGGCGCGCAGCCGTGCCCCTCGTAGATGCTGGTGGTGCCGAACGCGTGATAGATCGGCTGCGCTTGCCGGACCGCCTCCCGGCGCTCATCGGCGGTGAAACGCGGTACGGCCGGCAGCAGGTCCAGCAGCGCGGACTCCGGGTAGTTGCGATCGATGATCACGCCGGTCGGCTCGCCGGCCGCGTCGCGCTCGATCTCGACGCCCGCGACGCTCGGCTGCCGATTCCGGTCGATGCCGTTGAGCTGCAGCGCGCGCGAGTTCAGCGCGGTGTAACACGGCGGCTGCCCCCAGTACCCGGACGGCGCGCTGATGCACACCAGGTGATCGGGCGCCGCGGCGTCCAGGTCGTGGCGGTTGGGCATCCGCCGTTCCGCGAGCGCCGAGGGCGGATCGAAATAGAACGGCGACCGGCCCACCGGCGTCGTCACGATCCACTGACCCGGCGGCGTGATCCGCGCGAGCCCGCGCACGACCTGGACGATGTCGGCGATGCTGCGCGCAGCGTCGAGCGACGGTCGCAGCCGCGCCAGCCCGACCGAGTCGAGATGCGCATGCGTGTCGTTGAAGCCGGGGATGATCGTCGCGCCGGCGAAATCGTGCACCTCGGTGCGGCCGCTCCGCAGCGCCGAGAGCTCGGCGACCGATCCGACGGCCAGCACGCGATCGCCGCGCAGCGCGATCGCCTCGGCCTCGGTGCCGGCGTCATCGAGCGCGACGACCCGGCCGATCAGCAGCCGGTCTGCGACAGTCATGCGCGCTCAGCGCGGATCGGACGGTGGCGCGCTCGCACGCTCAGGCGCATCGGGTTGTTCGAGCCGCCGACAGATCGCGTCGGCGGCGCGCTCGGCGGCGCTCGCGAGCGAACGGCGGCCCTCGTCGGCGCTCGCCGCTGCCGGATCGCCGAAGTAGCCGAGCGGCGTCTTGCGCCGCGCATGCTCGTAGCCGCGGCGCCATTCGGCGAGATCGTCGGGACCGTAATCGGTCGACTTCAGCTGCGAGCGCACCGGCTCGCGAACGAGCGCCGGACAGCTGCACATCATCATCGACGTCTCCCAGCGGCCGGCGTGGACGTCGACGAATCGCGGCGCGGCGCCCTCGTCGGCCGGCGCCGACGGCGACGACGCCGCGACGGTCAGTGCGCTGAAGATCCCCGGCACCTCGAGCTCCTGCAGCGTCAGCTGCGGATCGGCCAGGTCGATCCCCAGCCGCGTCGCCAGCGCGCGATCGATCACGAAGCTGATGTCGAGCGCCGTCCTGTCGACGCCCAGGCGGATGCCTTCGTGGATCGTGCGGTTGTGCAGCGCATCGCCGTGACCCGAAAAACAGAACACGTGCCGGAACCCGTCGCTCTTCAGGCTCGCGAACACGTCGCACATCAGCTCCTTCATGATCTCCGGGCGCACCCGGTACGACGCCGGGAATGCGCCGGACACGACGTTCACGCCCCAGTAGTACGGCGGCACGATCAGCGCCTGAACGCCCCGCGCCTTCAACGCCGCCTTGACCTCGCGCAGCCTGGCCGACGGCAGGTATACGTCGGTACCGGTCGGCAGATGCGGGCCATGCTGCTCGATGACGCCGAACGCCCACAGCAGGATCGCGCCGTCCTTCGCGGCGCGATCGACCTCGAACCACGTCATCTCCGCAATCGTGTCGGCGAAGACGTCCTGGCGCTGCGCAGCCGGGCCGCCCGTCGGCGGCGCCGCGTCGTGAATTTCGGCTCGATCGTTCATCGTCGTCCTCAGGTGAAGCGAAAGATTCCTTGGTCGTGCACCGGCCTGCCCGACAGCAGCGTCGCGAGCACTCGCGTCTCGGGTATGCGGTCGCGGTCGATCCGCATGATGTCGTCGGAGAGCACGACCAGATCGGCCTGCTTGCCGCACTCCAGCGAACCGATATCGCGTTCCCAGAACGCGGCGATCGCGCCGTTGAGCGTGTAGGCGCGCAGCGCCTGCGCGCGCGTCAGCTGCTGCGCCGGCGTCGTCAGCTCGCGGCCGGTGATCGAGTCCTTGCGCGCGAGCATCTGCCAGAACGCGAACATCGGCTCGTACGGCCGGCCGTCGGTGCACTGCGCGACGGTCACGCCCGCATCCATCCAGCGCCGGAACGGGATCGAGTCGTGCGCGAGCGCCTCGCCGAACGAGCGCAGATAGACCGAGCCGTACAGCCACAGGAAATTCGTGGTCGTCGTCGCGACGACGCCGAGCTCGCGGCAATCGGCCATGTTCTGCGCGGACGGGAACTGGCAGTGCTGGATCGTCCAGCGCTTTCCCCGGATCGGGATCTGGCGGTCGACGTCGCGATAGATCGCGAGCACCTTGTCGATCGCCGCGCCGCCCGAGCACTGGACCTGTACCCTCAACCCCGCCTGAGCGCAGCGCAGCACGATCTGCCGGAACGTGTCGTCATCGGGCAGCTGCACGCCGTGCCACGGCTTTCCCTGCGCTCCGACGTACGGCTCGCGCATCAGACACGCGCCCATAGCGGCGGCGCTGTCGAACGAAAAGCCCAGGCCGCCGAACTTCAGCAGCGGATCGCCGAAACCGTTGCCGGCCGCATAGCGCGCGGTGTGGCGGATCAGCTCCTCGCCCCTTTGCAGGTCGCGATAGCAGCTGACCGGGTACGAGATCACGAAATACGTTCGCACCGTCAGCTCGCCGTCGTGCCACAGATCGAGATACGCCCGCTGCGGTCCCGCCGGAATCCCGTGCCCCTCGTAGATCGCCGTCACGCCGGCCGAATTGAACGCGCGCACGCCGGCGGCGACCGCGCGGCGCAACTGCGCAGCGTCGAGCCCCGGCAGGCCCGGGAACAGCGACGCAGCCGGATCGTAGCCGCCGTCGACGATCGGCAGCCGCTTCGGAAAGTTGTAGTCGAGGAACACGCCGTTGGGCTGCCCGTCGGACCCCAGCAGCATCTGCACGCCGTCGGGCATCGGGGTGTCGCGACCGATTCGCGCAGCGCGCAGCGCGGCAGTGTTCAGGATTGCCGCGCCCGGCGCGACCAGCGACGGCGGCTCGATGTAGACCGGATGGTCCGGCGACACCGGGTCGAGATCGTTTCGGGTCGGCCAGCGCCCTTCACGCAGCTGCTGCGGATACCGCAGCGCATCCGGCTCCTCGGCAATCGGATTGCAGACGATCCACTCGCCGGTGGCGCGTCGGGCGACTTCGTCGCGGATCACGTCGAGGACCTGCCCGATCGCCACCGGACGCTCGAACGCCGGCTTGATCAGCCGCGCGCCGACCGAATCGAGGTGGGGATGCGCATCGACGAAGCCGGGCACCACAGCGCGCCCTTCCAGATCGACGACTCGCGTCGCGGGTCCGGCCAGCTGCAGCACCTGCGCGGAATCGCCGACTGCGACGATCCGGCCGCCAGCCACGGCGATCGCTTCGGCGATCCGGTCCTGGCCATCGACGGTATGGACGACGCCGCGATGAAGGATCAGGTCGACCGAGCCCGTCGGCACGCTCGTCACGTTCGCCTCCTCGAATCGATGCAGTAACCGAAAATCGATTCGTCGAATGTAGGCGGAGCGCCGAGCCGGTGTCAAGGCGCGACCGGGTCAACCGGTGCGCGATCCGTGCGCACTGCGCTCGGCGCGGGCGCAAAGCGCGAGCCGGCGATCGGTGCGTGCGATTGCGAGCGCAAGCGCCAGGCAGATCGCTGCGAGCGCGCCGGTCACCAGCCACGTGTTTCCCCAGTGCCCGCTCGCCGACGCGACCGCGGCCACCAGGGGCGGACCGATGAACTGCCCGATCGCCGCGCCCTGCTGCATCAGCCCGGTCGTGGTCGAGACCGCCTGCGGATACGGCGCATAGGCGAGCGTCGTCGCGAACAGCGTGCCCGGGATCAGACCGCCGCCGGCGGAGAACGCGAACACCGCCGCATAACGCACTGCCAGCGGCGCGTCGGTGCCGAATGCGATCCACGCGCAGACGAACATCGTCGCCGAAGCTGCCGCGACCAGCGTCGCTCGCGTGAAGCCCCGCTGCAGCAGCGCCCCCGAGCCGATCGTGCCGATGACATTCGCCGCAGCCGCCAGTGCGGTCAGCGGGCCGGCCAGCGTCAGCGCGATGCCGGCTTCGAGATACAACGTCGGCAGGAAGCTGATCACCGCAATCCATTGCGCAGCATAGAAGCCGAACGTCAGCGCGAGCAGCCACGGCCGCGGGCTCGCCAGCGTGTCGCGCACCAGCGCGATCGCCGACGCGGGCATCCCGTGCCGGTCGTCGGGCGGAAGCACGCGGCCCAACAGCAGCGCCCAACCTGCGCACAACAGCGCGATCGCGAGCCACACCGGCCGCCAGCCGAACGCAGCGAAACCGACCGGCGCAAGCACCAGCGCCGTCGCGGTCCCCGTGGGCATGTACGCGGCCCAGATTCCCATCACCCAGCGCAACCGCACCGCGCTGACGCGCCGGGCGAGCAGCGCGGGCCCCGGGAGCACCGTCAGGATGAAGCCCGCGCTTTCGACCGCGCGGCTCGCGAGCAGCACGCTCGCATCGGTCGTCAGCGCGCCGATCGCCGCGCCGACCGCGATCGTCGCGATTCCGCTGCGCATCACCCGCCGCGGGCCGAACCGGTCGGCGAGCATCCCCCCGAACAGCCCCAGCATCATGCCGGCGACCTGGAACATCGACACCAGGAAGCTCGCCTGCACCAGCGTCATTCCGAACTCGTCGCGCAGCAGCGGCAATGCCGGCGGCAGCTTGCCGATGTTCAGCGCGACCGCGATGCCGGCGCCGACGATCGCGGCGGTCGCGCGCGGATCGGCGGCGCGCGCGTTCGCCGCGCCGCGCTCAGTGGACATGCAGCCGGGCAGTGACCAGCGCGACGATCGCGATGCCGCCGATCATCAGCAGCACCTGCCCGGCCGACTCGGCGCGTCCGTTGCGCCGCTGGATCACCGGCACCAGATCGGCCAGCGCAATGTAGATGAACCCCGCGGCGGCGATGATCACGACGTACGGCACCAGATGCTGCGCATGCTCGAGCGCGAAAAAGCCGATCACGCCGCCGGCGACCGCCGCCAGCCCGCTCAGCAGGTTGAACGCCAGCGCGCGGCGCCGCGTGTAACCCGCGTTGAGCAGCACGATGAAATCGCCGAGCTCCTGCGGGATCTCGTGCGTTGCCAGCGCCAGCGCGGTCAGCCAGCCCAGCGCCGGATCGGCAAGGAAAGCCGCGGCGATCAGCACGCCGTCGGCGAAGTTGTGGATCGAGTCGCCGACCAGGATCAGCATGCCGCCGGGGCCGGCTTCGTGGTGGTCGTGGCCGCGCCCGTGGCCGTGGCCGTCGCCTTCGTGGTGGTGGCTGTGCCGCAGCACCGCGAGCTTCTCGAGCAGGAAGAACGCGACCAGCCCGATCAGCAGCGTCCACGACAGTTCGTGGATTCCGGCATCCGACTCGAAGCCCTCGGGAAGCAGATGCAGCACCGCGGTCGCCAGCAGCAGCCCCGCCGACAGGCTGACCATCCTTGGCACCAGTCGCGCGAGCGCCGAGAACGACAGCCAGGCGGCCGCCAGCACCGACACGACGCCGGCGAGCAGCGTGGCCGCGAGGATCGACGCCAGCGTCATGGCCGAAGCGGCTTCAATTTCAGGCGCTACAGCCGCTGCTGCGCTTCGAAGCGCTCGCCGCGCAACCGCGCCAGCCGCTCGCCGAAGCCGGGATAGTGCAGATCGAAATCGGCGATCATCCGCTCGAACGGCAGATCGTCGAACATGCCGTGATCGCGCAGATACTGCATGTGGCGGCGATCCGACTGGTCGTACTCCTGCAGCAGCGCATCGCCGACGCCGTCGAACTCGGTCGGGCGCACGCCGAAGCGCCGGCACAGCTCGATGTTGAACACCGCAGCTGCCTTCACCCACCGGCCGTCGAGCCACAACGCGGTGTAGCCGTGGTCGTAGAACACGTCGACCCCGCCCATCGCCTCGCGCAGCTTCGGCGTGTTCAGGTGATTCGTCACGTCGGCCAGACCGACTGCGGCCGGGATTCCGACCGCACGCGCGGCGGCGGCCAGCAGTCCCGCCTTCGGCACGCACCAGTTGCTGCCGCGCGCCGCGATCACGCTGGCGCGATAGTCGTCGCGCTCGCGGCTGAACTGGAACGGGTCGTAGCGGATCCGGTCGCGGACTGCATAGAACAGCCGGACTGCCTGCTCGCGATGCGATTCCGCGCTGCCGATCGCGTCGGCAACGAACTGCCCGACCGCCGGATGCTCGAAATCCAGCAGCCCGGTCGGTGCCAGGCAGCGCTCGATGAACTCGCGATCGGTCAGCGTCATCTCAATGCGCCTCGTCCCAGTTTCGGCCGATGCCCACGTCGACGACGAGCGGCACCGCCAGCTGCGCGACGCCGCTCATCAGGCCCGGCAGCTCTGCCCGGACCCGGTCGACCTCGGGCTCGGGGACCTCGAACACCAGCTCGTCGTGAACCTGCATCACCAGCCGCGTCGCCAGCCGCTCGCGCTCGATCCAGTCCTGCACCGCGATCATCGCGAGCTTGATCAGGTCGGCTGCGGTTCCCTGCATCGGCGCATTGATTGCCGCGCGCTCGGCGGCCTGGCGTCGCGGGCCGTTCGGCGAATTGATCTCCGCCAGCCACACCTTGCGACCGAAGATCGTCCGCACGAAGCCTTGTTGCTTGGCGAGCACGCGGGTCTCGTTCATGTACCGGGCCACGTCCGGATAACGCGCGAAATAGCGCTCGATGTAGTTGCGCGCGGCGTCGCGCTCGATCCCCAGGTTCGCAGCCAGACCGAACGCGCTCATGCCGTAAATCAGCCCGAAATTGATCGTCTTCGCATATCGGCGCTGCTCGGCGCTCACGTCGATCAGCGGCGTGCCGAACACCTCGGCGGCGGTCGCTCGATGCACGTCGAGTCCTTCGGTGAACGCGCGTGTCAGGCCGGCGTCGCCGGAGATGTGCGCCATGATCCGCAGCTCGACCTGCGAGTAGTCGGCAGACACGATCCGGCTGCCGGGCGGCGCGACGAACGCCTCCCGGATCCGCCGCCCCTCGGCGGTACGGATCGGGATGTTCTGCAGGTTCGGCTCGGTCGACGACAGCCGCCCGGTCACCGCAACCGCCTGCGAGTAGCAGGTGTGCACTCGTCCGGTGCGCGCGTTGACCATCCGCGGCAGCTTGTCGGTGTAGGTCGACTTCAGCTTCGACAACGCGCGATAGTCGAGCACGATCCGCGGCAGCGGATAGTCCTGCGCAAGCTTGTCGAGCACCTCCTCGTCGGTCGACGGCGCGCCGCTCGCGGTGCGCTTGACGACCGGCAGCTTCAGTTTGTCGAACAGCAGCTCGCACAGCTGCTTCGGCGAGTTCATGTTGAACGGCTGCCCGGCGGCCTCGTGCGCGTCGCGCTCGAGCGCCAGCATCCGCGACCCCAGCTCCTCGGACTGCCGCGACAGCGCGGCCGCGTCGATCAGCACGCCGGTGCGCTCGACCTTCTGCAGCACGATCGACATCGGCATCTCGATGCGCTCGTAGACGAAACGCAGCTGCTCGTCGGAATCGATCGCCGGCTGCAGCGCCCGATGCAGATGCAGCGACACCTCGGCGTCCTCGGCAGAGCACTCGGTCGCCCGCTCGAGCGGGACTTGCTCGAACGGGATCTGCGAAGCGCCCTTGCCGGCGACCTGCTCGAGCGTCAGCTTGCGCCGGCCCAGGTGCCGCTCTGCGAGCGCCTCCAGCGCGTGCGACCGGTGCGCCTCGAGCACGTACGACTGCAGCAGCGCGTCGTGCGCAATCCCCTCGAGCGGCACGCCGTGGTTCGCGAACACGTGCGCAGCGAACTTCAGGTTGTAGCCGGTCTTGCCGCGCTGCGGGTTCTGCAGCCAGCCGCGCAACCGCTCGAGCAGCCGATCGCGCGGGATCTGGTCCGGCGCGCCGGCGTAGCGGTGCGCCACGGGGACGTAGCAGCCCCGGCCAGGCTCCAGCGCCAGCGCGACGCCGACCAGCTCGGCGGCGAACGGATCGAGCGACGTCGTCGCGACCGCGATCCCGGCGAGCGGCGCCGCGTCGATGCGCTGCAGCCAGCGCTCGAGCGCCGCGTCGTCGCGCACCGTCTCGTACTCGATCGCCAGCGGCGACGGCAACGGGCGCGCGGCCGGCTGCGGCGGCGCCGTCCGCGATTCGAGCTCGCGCTTCCAGTTCTTCATCTCGAACCGATCGAACAGCGCGATCAGCTCGGCCACGTCCTCGTCGCCGAATCGGAGCGACGTCTCGATCGACTCGACGTGGGCGGACAGGTCGCAATCGCACTTGACCGTCAGCAGCTGGCGCGACCTCGGCAGCCAGTCGAGCGCAGCCCTCAAGTTCTCGCCGATCGCACCGCCGACCCGATCGGCGTTCGCAATCACGTCGTCGAGGGACCCGTACTCGGCAATCCACTTCGCCGCGGTCTTCGGTCCGACCTTCGGAATCCCCGGCACGTTGTCGATCGCGTCGCCGATCAGCGCGAAGTAATCGACGATCCGCTCGGGCGGCACGCCGAACTTCGCGATCACCGCGTCGCGGTCGAGCCGCTCGCCCGGACCGCCGTCGCGGCTCATCGTGTTGACCAGCACGACGCGATCGCCGACCAGCTGCGCAAGGTCCTTGTCGCCGGTCGAGATCACGGTGCGCATCTGCTGGCGCTGCGCCTGCGCGGCCAGCGTTCCGATCACGTCGTCGGCCTCGATGCCGTCGATCATCAGCAGCGGCCAGCCCATTGCGCGCACGATCCGATGGATCGGCTCGATCTGGCGCACGAGATCCGACGGCATCTCGGTGCGGTTGGCCTTGTACTGCGGATACAGCGCGTCGCGAAACGTCTTGCCGGGCGCATCGAACACGACCGCGCCGTGCTGGGCCCCGGCGCTCAGGTTGCTGTCGTTGCGCAGACGCCGTAGCATGCCCACCATGCCGTAGATCGCCCCGGTGGGCTCGCCGCCCTTGTTGCGAAGGTCCGGCAACGCGTGGAACGCGCGATACAGGTAGCTCGACCCGTCAACCAACAGAAGCGTTTTATCCGACATGACGACTCAGAAGTACGTGCCCCAGTTGCGCGCTGTGACCTCTGCGGATCGCTCGACCGCGATCAAGGCTCGGGAGTCCTGGCACGTGCTCGGGATTATCTCAGAGTTCGTCGAGGCGACCGAAAAGCTGGCGAACATGCGTCCGGCCGTGTCGATCTTCGGCAGCGCCCGCATCCGCCCGGGCATGTTCTGGTACGAGCGCGCCGTGGAGCTGGCGCGGATGCTGTCGGATTCGGGTTTCGCGGTGATCTCCGGCGGCGGTCCGGGAATCATGGAAGGCGCGAACAAGGGCGCGTTCGCCGGCAAGTCGGCATCGGTCGGCCTGAACATCCAGCTGCCGTTCGAGCAGTCGGGCAACGCGTACCAGAACATCTCGCTGACGTTCCGCCATTTCTTCGCGCGCAAGGTCGCGTTCGCGAAGTACGCGAGCGCGTTCATCGCGCTGCCTGGCGGCTTCGGCACGCTGGACGAGCTGTTCGAGGTCCTGACGCTGATCCAGACGCGGATGGGGCGGCGGATCCCGGTGATCCTGATGGGATCGCAGTTCTGGCAGGGACTGATCGACTGGATGCGCGACAGCCTGGTCGCCGAGGGCATGATCTCGCCCGAGGACATGGACCTGATCCGCGTGATCGACGAGCCGCAGGCGGTCGTCGATGCGATCTTCGACTTCTACCAGGCGCGCGGGTTCTACGCGACGTCGCAGGAAAACGAGCTGAACCTGTATCTGTAGCGGCCGATGCCCGCTCGCTGCGGCAGCGGGCGTCGCTGCTAGAATCGCGGTTCCCTTGACCATGCGCCGACTCGCGCGCGCCTTTTCGCCGGCTCATGGCCGTATTCACCGCCGTATCACGCGACGAACTGGTCCGCTGGCTGCGCGGATTCGACATCGGCGAGTTGCTGCAGTACGAGGGCATCGAATCCGGGATCGAGAACAGCAATTTCTTCGTGACGACCTCCGGCGGCCGCTTCGTGCTGACGCTGTTCGAGCGGCTGCATCACGACGAGTTGCCGTTCTACCTGAACCTGATGCGCCACCTGGCGCGCCGGCGCATCCCGTGCCCTGACCCGGTCGCCGATCGCGGCGGCGCGCTGCTGTCGCAGCTCGCCGGCAAGCCGGCGGCGCTGGTCACGCGCCTGCCGGGGCGCGCGCGGCTCGATCCCGACGTCGCCGACTGCGGCGTCGTCGGCGAACTGCTGGCGAACATGCACCTGGCCGCAGCCGACTATCCCGGCACGCAACCGAACCTGCGCGGGCTGAGCTGGTGGCAGAGCACGGTGCCGCGGCTGCTGCCGCGCGTGACCGGTGCACAGGCGCAACTGCTGACCGACGAGCTGGCGCACCAGAGCGCGTTTGCCGCAACGGCGGCGGCCCGGGCGCTGCCCGAATCGGCGGTGCATGCGGATCTGTTCCGCGACAACGTGCTGTTCGACGACCGGCGCCTCGGCGGAGTGATCGATTTCTACTTCGCCGGCCGCGACACCTGGCTGTTCGACCTGGCAGTCGCGTGCAACGACTGGTGCATCGTCGAGCCCGGCGGCGATTTCGACGACGCGCGGCTGCAGTCGCTGCTCTCGGCGTACCGTCGCGTGCGCGAGCCGACCGACGCCGAGCGCGCGGCCTGGCCGACGATGCTGCGGGCGGCCGCAATGCGCTTCTGGGTATCCCGGCTGTTCGATCATCACTTGCCGCGACCGGCGCAGATGGTATCGCCGAAGGATCCCGCGCACTTCGAGCGGATCCTGCGCGCCCGCCGACGCCACGCGCCGGAGCTCGCCTGATGCAGGTTCGAAAGCTCGAGCCCGCGAGCGGCTGGCGCTGGGTCGGCGAAGGCTTCCGGCTGCTGCGCACGCAACCGCTGTCGCTGCTGGGCATGACGGTGTTGATGCTGTTCACGCTGATCCTGCCCACGGCGCTGCCGCTGATCGGAGGCTTCGCGCCGCTGGTCCTGACGCCACTGCTGGCGGTGGGTTTCATGAACGCGGTGCGCACGGTCGATGCAGGCAAGCCCGCTCCACCGTGGCTGCTGTACTCGGCGTTCCGCGGCAACGGCGGGCGCGGCTGGCAACCGCTGGTCGTGCTGGGTGTCGCGAATGCGACCGCGACGGTGACGGCGCTGCTGATCTCGATGCTGGCCGACGGCGGCACGCTGTTCCGGATCGCCACCGGAGCGGTGGAGCCGAACGACCCGTCGCTGGCGAACTACAACATCCTGTACGCGGCGATCGTGTTCCTGCTGCTGTACACGCCGATCCAGATGGCGATGTGGTATTCGCCGATGTTCGTTGCCTGGCATCAGGTCGCGCCGGGCAAGGCGCTGTTCTTCAGCCTGATCGCGGTGTGGCGCAACCGGGGCGCGTTCATCGTCTATGCGCTGGGCTGGTTCGCCGTGGCGATCGTCGTGTCGATCGCGCTTCAGCTGCTGCGGGTGCTGATTCCGCCGAACCTGCTGCCGGTCGTGCTGTCGCCGCTGTCGCTGCTGATGCTGGCGGCGCTGTACTGCTCGTTCTGGGCTACTTACCGGGACGCGGTGGAGGGCTGATTTTCGTGCCGGGCGTCGTGCCGGGCGCGGGGTGGCGTTCGGCGGCTGCTCCTGGGGACGCGCCGACGCGCCGGGGGGCGCGTCGGTTCCCTCGCATCGTGCGCAGCGGGACGATGCGGTGCGCAGGCGGTGAGCTGCCCGCGGCGCGCAGCAACTTGGGGCTCGCTAGCTGACCGCCTCGAGTTTTGCGACCGACAGCGCCAGCCACTTGACGCCCTGGCGGCCGAAGTTGACCTGGACTCGCGCGTCGGGGCCGCTGCCTTCGATGCCGATGATCACGCCTTCGCCGAACTTGGCGTGCGCGACGCCCTGCCCGATCCGGTACGGAACGCCGCGGTCGAAGCGGGCGGCGGCCTGCGCGTCGGCGCGCGAACCGGACCAGGCCGGGCGGGACGGCTGCGACGCATAGCCGTCGTCCCACCGGCTGCGCTCGGGCTGCGCACCGCGCAGGCCGGCGCGCGGCGTCAGCCACTTCAGCGCATGCTCGGGCAGCTCGTCGAAGAACCGCGAGCGGATGTTGTAGCGGGTCTGGCCGTGCAGCATCCGGGTCTGCGTGAACGACAGGTACAACCGCTGGCGCGCCCGCGTGATCGCGACGTACATCAGCCGGCGCTCCTCCTCCAGACCCTCGACCTCGGTCACCGAGTTCTCGTGCGGGAACAGGCCCTCCTCGAGTCCGGTGATGAAAACGACGTCGAACTCGAGGCCCTTGGCCGAATGAACCGTCATCAGCTGCACGGCGTCGGTGCCTTCGCCGGTCTGGTTCTCGCCCGCCTCGAGCGACGCGTGCGCGAGAAATGCCGCCAGCGGCGTCGTCATCGGCGCCGCATCGGCATCGACGACGGCGCCGGCGTCGCCGGTGCCGGGGTCGGCCGCGTCGGCAGCCGGCGCCGCGACGCCGGCATTGGCCGGCATCTCGCGCGACAGACCGGCCTCGGCGAGGAACGCCGCGGCCGCATTGACCAGTTCCTGCAGGTTCTCGATCCGGTCCTGCCCTTCGCGCTCGGCTCGATAGTGCGCGACCAGCCCGCTCGCCTCGATCACGTGCTCGACGATCTCCGGCAGCGGCAGCGAATGCGTCTGTGCCCGCATCAGCTCGAGCAGCCGCACGAAGCCGGCCAGCTTGCCGGCCGCGGCGCCTGCGGACATCGATGCAACGGCCGCATGCAGGCTCGAGCCGCGGGCCCGCGCCGCATCCGACAACTGCTCGATCGTGCGCGCGCCGATGCCGCGCGCCGGAAAGTTGACGACCCGCAGGAAAGCCGTGTCGTCGCCCGGGTTCTCGAGCAGCCGCAGATATGCGAGCGCATGCTTGATCTCGGCCCGCTCGAAGAAGCGCAACCCGCCGTAGACGCGATACGGCACGCCGGCGGAGAACAGCGCATGCTCGAGCACGCGCGACTGCGCGTTCGAGCGGTACAGCAACGCGATGTCGGAGCGGGCGAAGCCTTCGGCGATCAGCCCGCGGATCTCCTCGAGCAGCCACTGGGCTTCCTGGCCGTCGGACAGCGCCTCGTACACGCGGACCGGCTCGCCATGGCCGGCGTCGGTCCACAGCTCCTTGCCCAGCCGGCGCCGGTTGTTGCGGATCAGGTAGTTCGCGCAGTCGAGGATGTTCGCGTGCGAACGGTAGTTCTGCTCGAGCTTGATCAGGTTGCGCACCTGAAAATCCCGTTCGAACGCGGCCATGTTGCCGACGTTCGCACCGCGGAACGCGTAGATCGACTGATCGTCGTCGCCGACAGCGAAGATCGGACTGCCGCCGCCCGCCAGCAGCTTCAGCCACCGGTACTGCAGCACGTTCGTGTCCTGGAACTCGTCGACCAGGATGTGGCGGAACCGCGCCTGATAGTGCTCGCGCAGCAAGCGGTTGCGCTCGAGCAGCTCGTGGCATCGCAGCAGCAGCTCGGCGAAGTCGACGACGCCTTCGCGCTGGCACTGCGCGTCGTACTCGGCGTACAGCTCGACCATCCGCCGCTCGTATTCGTCGCCCGCCTCGACGTCGGCCGCGCGCCTGCCTTCCTCCTTCGCCGAATTGATGAAGTACTGCAGGTTGCGCGGCGGAAACTTCTCGTCGTCGACGTTTTGCGCCTTCAGCAGCCGCTTGATCGCCGCCAGCTGGTCGGCCGAGTCGAGGATCTGGAACGACTGCGGCAACGCGGCGTCGCGGTGGTGCGCGCGCAGCAGCCGGTTGCACAGCCCGTGGAACGTGCCGATCCACATGCCGCGCGTGCTGATCGGCAGCATCGCCGATATCCGCGTCATCATCTCGCGCGCGGCCTTGTTCGTGAACGTGACCGCGAGCACGCCGGCAGGACTGACCTGCCCGGTCGAGATCAGCCAGGCGATCCGTGTCGTCAGCACCCGGGTCTTGCCGCTGCCGGCGCCGGCCAGGATCAGCGCCGGCTGCGGCGGCAGCGTGACCGCCGCCAATTGCCGCTCGTTCAGGTTTGCGAGAACATTCGACATCGTCGGAATTCTAACCCTCGACCTGGACTCCCCCGATGCGCTCGCTTTTCGACCTGTCCGGCCGTACCGCGCTCGTCACCGGATCCTCGCGCGGCATCGGCCGCGGCATTGCCGAGGCGCTCGCCGGCGCCGGCGCGCAGGTCGTACTCAACGGCCGCGATGCCGCGGTGCTCGCGAGCACCGCCGATCAGCTGCGCGCACAGGGGCACCGGATCGACGCCGCATGCTTCGACGTCGCCGACGAGGCGGCGGTCGGTGCCGCGGTCGACGACATCGAATCCCGGGTCGGCCCAATCGACATCCTGTTCAACAACAGCGGCATGACGATCCGCCGCCCGCTCGACGAGTTCGCGACCGACGACTGGAACCGGATCATGGCCGTGAACCTGACCGGCGCGTTCCTGGTCGGCCGCAGCGTCGCGCGCAAGATGATCCCGCGCCGCGCCGGCAAGATCGTCAACGTGTGCTCGATCAACAGCGAGCTCGCCCGCTACTCGATCGCGCCCTACGTGACCAGCAAGGGCGGCCTGAAGAACCTGACCCGCGGGATGGCGATCGACTGGGCGCGCCACGGAATCCAGGTCAACGCGATCGGTCCGGGCTACGTCGACACCGACCTGACCGCGCCGCTGGTGGCCGATCGCGAGTTCAGCGAATGGGTCGGGCGGCGGGTGCCGCTCGGACGCTGGGGCAAGGTGTCGGACCTGCACGGCGCGGCGATCTTCCTCGCGTCGGCCGCGTCGGACTTCATCACGGGGCAGATCCTGTACGTCGACGGCGGGCTGACGGCGACGGTCTAAGGACCTGCCGCGACCTCGACCCGTGCATCGTTGAAGCACGCGCCTTCGGCGAGGTCGGCGTGGTGTGCCGGGCACAGCGCCGACACCGTCTGACCGTTGTCGCTGGTCGCGAGCCACGCGCCCTTCAGC
>DATLGW010000694.1:0-2642 GCA_035540315.1 Burkholderiaceae bacterium
CTCTCGCGCTGGCGCTCGGCCGCGGCCGACGCCGTAACGCCGGGCCGAACCGCAGCGATCGCGACGGCCGGCGCATCGGACGGCTGCGCATCCGCGGCAGGTTGCTGCGCCGACGCAGCGGGTTCGGGACTCCGGCCGGCGGGGGGCGCCGAGCTCTGCGCCACGACCGGCTCCGGAGACTTCGCGACGGCCGGTTTCGCGGCGACCGGTTCGGACGGCTTCGCGGCGACCGGTTCGGACGGCTTCGCGGCGACCGGTTCGGACGGTTTCGCTGCGACCGGTTCGGACGGCTTTGCGGCGACCGGTTCGGACGGCTTTGCAATGACAGGTTCGGAGCCTTTGGCAGCGGCTTGATCCGACCGTTGCACGCCGATCGGCTCCGGGCGCTGCGAAGCGAGCGGCTCGGCTGCGACCCGTCGCACCGTAGCGCCGGCTTCCCCTCGCGGCACGACCGACGTCACCGCATCATTGCGAAGCGGAGTCGGGGCGGCGGGCTCCGCCCGCTGCGCTGGGGCGACGGGCGGGCGATTCGCCGCGGACGGCGTCGCCGGCACCGAGGCGGCGTTCCGCCGCAGCGCCGCCAGTCTTTCTTCGGTCGACTGCAGGACGGTATCGGCGGTCGCGACCGGACTTTGCACGCGCATCGGCGGCGGTGCGGCCAACGGGACTTCAGGCCGTGTGCCTAGCACCGGCCACACGTGCGGAGCCGCCGCCGCAATCAGCATTGCCGGGATCGCCCAGCGCCAGCGCGGATTCTGCGCTGCCGCTTTGACCCAATCCCACGTGCTGAACGCCTCGGCCGATTGGACGAGCACCACCGGCCCGGCACCACAGACGATGCATTGTCCGCGGTGCGCCGAATGAAGCCGCTGGCCCGACTCAGGACGGTATCGCGCAAAACACGCTGCACACCGGAAATGGGGACGCTCCGGATCGACCGCTTGTCCGGTCAGCGGATCCGCCAACGTGCGGGGGCCCTGTACGGCGTCTCGCTCAATCATCAGTCTCCCCACTGCCGCACACGATCCGAGCAATCCGGCGCTGCAAGCGCCGTGCCCGGCTCGTCTCGGGAGTCTCCGACGGACTTATACCAGAAGACGACCGTCGCGTCTTCGCGTCAACGCACGAGCCGCGCCGGCCGTTGAAGCGGACCACCGGAGCATCAAATGGTCAAGGCAGTCGCCATCTTCATCGTCGCCATGGCGCTGCTCGCCTGGGTTTCCCGCAGCCGTGCAGGCGAACCGGTCGCTGCAACGGACGTAATCGTCGCCGTGCGCTGATCGCGCGCGTGCTCGGCGCCCGCACGAGCCCGTCACCGTAGCCACCAATGAAAGCCGCCGCCATCATTCTGATGGGCTGCAGCGCTTCGCTGCTGTTGCTGCAGCTGTCGCACGATCCCGAAACCGTATTGCCGCTGCTCGCGGTCGCCAGCGCCGGCTCGGCGTTGCTATGGCTGCTGTGGCGGCGCCGGTGACGCCGCCTGCACGCTGTCGCTAGCGTCTTGAATCGTGCGGCAGCACGCGCATCGTCGTGTCTGCGGCGTCGGACTGTTCCTCGCGCGCCGGCGGCGCGATGAACGGCCAGACCAGCCATGCGAGCACGCCGATGCTCGTGATCACGGTCACCCACTCCAGCATCCGTTCCCTCCTCGGCCGCAGCGCGGCCGTCGGCGCAATCTAGTGGATCCGCTGCGCCAGCGGCAGCGTCAGTGGCTGCGCCGCCACGAAATTCCGTAGATCCCGAAACCGAGCAACGCTTCGCGGGCGGGTTCGACAGTCGCGGCCGATGTCTGCTCCGCCGATGTGGCCGCTGAGCAACCGCACTGCCGCTCGTCCGCCGAATTCGCGCGGCCGGCGCCGTTGCAGCCGCACCGCGTCGATGGCACGAGCGTGTGAAGCTAGATTCGCAGGCACCGCACACGAAACACGCAGCAAAGAGGTCGAACGATGCACGAGATCGAAGACGACGTGACCGACGAGGTCGTCGAAACCGACGGCGCCGGGCTGGATGCGCTGGTGAATCCGGATCCGGCACTGCAGGCGGCGCGGCGTCTCGATGCGACATTCCGCGGCACCCGGTATACCGGATGGGGCGACAAGGCCCCGGTGCGCGTGCGCAAGCCGCGCTTTCACGCATACGAACTGAACGAGACGGTCACGCTGCGCTGACGCTGCGAGCCGCGCCCGCGGCTCGCGGCTGCCTCAGGAGCCTTGGCGCCGCGGCGGTGGCCGGGGATGGTCGAGGCGGCGCACCGGCGGCAGTACGCTGCGCGGCGCCGCCGCCGGCAACCTGCCGGCATTCATCCGGGACATGCTCGGCTGCGAGGCACCCAAATCCTCGGCGCGCAGCTTCACGTAGGCTGCGCGCGCCCTTGCGTCGTCGCCGTCTGATTCGGCGAGCGCGCGCGCCCACAGCCGCCGCACCGGCTCGCCGCGATCCAGTTCGTTCAGCGCCTGCTCAAAAGGATCGGGCGGTGCAGGCGGAACCGGCTGCGGCGTGCGATTTCCAGTCGCGGCCGCAGAGATCGGCATGACGCGCGGCGGCTCGGCAATACCGGCGCCGCTGCGCGACGGTTTTTCGCTGTCGCCGACCCGGTCGACCGGGTCGTCGGCGAACACCGCCGGCGCAGTCTGGTCCTGGAA
>DATLGW010000695.1:0-4246 GCA_035540315.1 Burkholderiaceae bacterium
GGGGTGGCGTTCTACGAGAACCGTCTGTACAACGCGAGCTCGATCACGCCGGAGACGCTGGCCGCGATGGAGAAGGACATCGCCGGCAGCGTCGCGCTGATCCGTCCGGGGGAGCGGCTCGACGTGGTCGCGTTCGGTTGCACGTCCGGCGCGATGGTCATCGGCGAGCAGCGCGTGTGCGAGCGCATCCGCGAGGCGCGCCCGGGCGTCGCGTGCACGACGCCGATCACGGCGGCGCTCGCGGGGCTGAACGCGCTGAAGGCGCGCCGGATCGCGCTGCTGACGCCGTACGTGCGCAGCATCAGCGACTGGATGGGCCGGTACATCGAGGAGCGCGGCATCCGGGTCGTGCGCGCCGGCTCGTACGAGCACGAGAACGACAACGAGGTTGCGCGCATCGATGCCGCGTCGATCCGACGCGCAGTGCTCGAGCTCGGCCGCGACGACTCGGTCGACGCGGTTTTCGTGTCGTGCACGAGCCTGCGGGTCGCAGCGCAGGTCAAGGCGCTCGAAGCCGAGATCGGCAAGCCGGTCACGTCGAGCAACCATGCGATGGCGTGGCATGCGTTGCGGCTCGCCGGGGTCGGGGACCGCCTGCCGGCACTGGGCCGGCTGTTCGAGGCCTGACCGGCGCGTCAGGCGATTTGCCCGCCAACGCCGGCGGCTCGAGCGGGAAGTCGTCGGCGGCGTCGGACGCCAGGTCCAGCGCGACCTGGTGCGCTGGACTCCGGCTGTTGCATGCGGCCGTACCCGCGAAGCGCGAGGCGCCCGCGCCGGCACGGGAAAATTCAGATCAGCCGCCTGCCCTCGAAACGCTCGAGCCACTTCGGCAGCGCGCGCGGGTTGACGACGTTGCGCGGCACCTCGCCGCGCAACGCCGCGAAAATCGCGCGCTCGACCGATGCGCCTGCCGCCGAATACAGCCCCGAGTTGACATTGCCCGCGATCATGTGCGGCGACAGCAGCACCTTGTCGCCGAGCCCCAGGATCGGGTGCTGCGGATCCACCGGCTCGACCGGCAGCACGTCGAGCGCGGCCGCGGCGAGCTTGCCCTGCGACAGCGCGCGATGCAGCGCGTCGATGTCGACGATCGGGCCGCGCGCGCTGTTGATCAGGATCGCGGTCGGCTTCATCAGCGCCAGCTGCGCCTCGCCGATCAGCCCGCGGGTCTCCGGCGTCAGGTTGCAATGAAGCGTCAGCACGTCGGACTCGCGCAGCACCTGCTCGAGCGTCGCGGGCGTCGCATGATGCAGCCCGAAGCGCGACTCGTCGGCGTACGGGTCGCACGCGAGGATCGGCACCCCCCACGGGCGCAGCAGGTCGGCGACGCGGGCGCCGATTCGCCCGAGGCCGACGATGCCGAACGTCAAACCGGGAAATCCGTCGCTGACGCGTGCGCCCACGTGTCGACCCATCAGCGCGGGATCGCGCCACTGGCCCGATTTGACCTGCCGGTCGCGCTCGCGCAGCTTCTTCAGCAGCGCCAGGCTCATCGCCATCACGCCTTCGGCCACGCCCGACCAGTTCGCTTCGACGGGGCTGTGCACGACCAGGATTCCGCGCTCGGTCGCCGCATCGACGTCGACGTTGTCGTAGCCGACGGTGAATTTCGCGACCATCCGCAGCTCGGGCGCGCTGTCGAACGTGCGCGCGGTGATCCGATCGCTGAGGTTCGCGATTCCGGCTGCGACGACGGTCGACGGATCGAGCTCGAGCTCGCGACGCTCGCGGCGGTTCGCCGCCTGCATCCACGGCTCGGCCGGCATCACGACCGACGCGCCGGCCGACTCGAGACGATCGCGATTCGACTCGAAGCCTTCGAACGCCTGATAGATCTCCACCCGTGGCCTTGCCATCCGTCGTTCCTCGTCCCTTCGTGGGCCCAGATTGTAGTCGCGCGCGCCGGATCGACGCTTCATCGATCGTGCCGCCGCAGCCAGCGCATCGCCAGCGGCACGAACCACGGATTGCCGCGATACAGCGGCATCGCGCGCATCGGCTGGTCGAACACGCTGTGGCCGCCGGGCACCCCGAGCACGCGCTGCGCGAGCTTGCGGCCGAACATCGTGCCGATCGGCACGCCGACGAAGCAGTAGCCGGCGGCGAAATGGATGCCGTCGTGGCGGCCGATGCGAGGCTTGAAGTCGAAGGTGCCGGCGCACTTTCCGGTCCACACGTGGTCGAAGCGCAGGTCGTGCAGGTCGGGGAAGATTCGCATCAGCCGCGCGCGCAGCCGCTGCGCGACCACGCGCAGGTCCTGGTGACGCGGTCCGGTCGCACCGCCGAATGCGATCCGCGACGGATTTCCGGGCACGCGGCGAAACCAGTCGACGTCGAAGTTCCAGTCGATGAACGTGCGGTCGCCCGGCAACAGCCGGCGCACGCGCTCCTCGCCCAGCGGCGCCGACACGGCCTGATAGGCGTCGAACGGGATCACGCGCCGGCGCAGCCACGGCCACGAGCGGGCCGAATAGCCGTTGGTCGCGACGACGACGTCGCCGGCCGCGATGCGCGCGCGCGGCGTGTCGACCGTGAACCCGCGCGCCTCGCGGCGCACGCCGAGCGCGGGCGAAAAACCGCAGACCGTCGCGCCGGCGTTGCACGCGGCCGCCAGCAGCCCTCGGTGATACAGGCCCGGATGCAAGCCCGCGTGATCGGCGATCCGGACGCCGCCGAAATACCGGTCGGACGCGATCTCGGCGCGCTGCTCGCTGCGGCCGATCGGCTCGAACGCCTCGCCCAGGTGCTTCTCGCGCAGCGCGTACTCGCGGATCATCGCATCGCGCATCTGCGGAGTCGTCGCCAGCAGCAGCCGCCCCTGCTGGCGGTAATGGCAGTCGATGCCGAGTTGCGCGACCGTTTCCTTGACCGAGTCGAACGCCTCCATCAGCTCGCGGTAGATGCGAACCGCCTGATCGAGCCCTTCGCGCTCGATCGTCTCGCCGAAACCGTGCTTCAGCGACCGGCCGACGTAGCCGGCGTTGCGGGTCGCCGCGCCGATTCCCGGTGCGCCCGCATCGAGCACCGCGACCTTGCGGCCCGCCCGCGCAAGGTGAACGGCCGCGACCAGGCCGGTGATGCCGGCGCCGACGATCACGACGTCGGCATGCGGCGGCGGCGCGTCGCATGCGCTGCGGTCCAGCGGCGCCGCCTGCCACCAATACGGGTCGAACGACGCGTGCGCGGCCAGCGCCGCGCTGCGCTCGGGCATGACGTCAGCCCTTGCGCGCCTTGTCGACCGCGAGCCAGCGGAACAACTCGTCCATTCGCGCTTTCACCAGCGCCGCGCCGTCGCGCTTGGACCAGTCGTAGATGCCACGGCCGTTGCCCAGGCCGTCGCAGCCCTCGGCGACCCGCTTCGCGACCGCGGCCGCCGGCTCCGGCGCGGCATCGAGGTGCGGCATCAGCGACTTGCCGAAGTGGTACATCGTCTGCAGCCCGCCGACGTCGGCCGACTCCAGCGGACCGGTGATCGCGATGCGGCGACCGAAGCTGTTGCGCACGACGGTATCGATCGCCTCGGCGCTCGCTGCGCCCGACGCCCACAGCGCCCAGGCTTCGCGCAGCATCGCGAATTGCAGCCGGTTGCCGATGAAGCCGGGGATTTCCTTCTCGATCACCGCGGGTTCCTTGCCGGCTGCCCGCAACGCCGCACACACCCACGGCGTGACCTCGGGCGCGGTCCGCGGCCCGGCGCAGACCTCGACCAGCGGGATCAGCTGCGGCGGGTACCAGAAGTGGGTTGCGATCACGCGCTCGGGGAACGCGACCCGCTCGATCAGCGCGCTCGCCGGCTGACCGCTCGACGACGCGAGCACGGCCGGGACCGGGCAGATGCGGTCGAGCTGCTCGAAGATCCCCAGCTTCAGCGGCAGATCCTCGGTCACCGCCTCGATCACCAGCTGCGCATCCGACGCATCGTCGAGTCGGACCGACGTGCGCACCCGCGCGACGATCCGCGGGATGTCGGCTTCGGCGATCAGCCGGTGGCGCGCGAAATCCGCCAGGCTCGACTCGATCCGCCCGACGGCGCGCGCCAGCGAGTCGGCATTGCGACCGATCATCACGACGCGCTTGCCGGCGGCGGCGAACACCTGCGCGACGCCATGGCCGATGATTCCGTTTCCGACGACTGCAACGGTCTCGAGCGCGGGCGGCTTCATGCGAGGGTCTCCTCCGGATGTTTCGCCGCATCGTAACGCAGCCCGGGCCCGGGCGTGCCCGGTTTCGGTCCGGCCGCCAGTTC